>NZ_JBSSMA010000004.1:0-223546 GCF_053891095.1 Soonwooa purpurea | reverse complement strand
AGTTTCGTTTTATTCTTTTGATTTGTTTGTGATTTAATTGCTCATAATTTTTTAGAACTATTTTTCAGCGTTGAAAAGTTCTCATTTTCTACTGCGCGTAACAGTGTATTGGCAAAATGCGGGGTTTAAGGGTAAATTGAACTACTCCACTTTTTTATCCGCCGCTGCTTTTCATATTGTTTTTTTTCTTAATTTAGACAATCTGAAAAAGCATCGGCTTCGCTCAGTCTGAATTGAACTTTCAGTTAAATCCAGCCCGCACTTCGCCAATACTTTTTCGTTAGCTGTAATTTTTATCCAACTGCACATAATAAATGAAATTATTACTTTCTCAAAAAAATAGATTTTTCGAAATAATCCAAGATTATGAAGAAATTTCACCAAACCAATTTGAAATATTTGAATATCCTGATTTTATTGAAATAAAATTCCAAAATTCTGACTTCAGATTTTTGTTTAGTGAAAGAGATATAAATTTTTATATAAAAATAAATATTATTCCTGGGGAAAATGAATTCCAAGAATTATTTACTACAAAAGATTGGAATGGTATTTACTCTATTTTTGAAAATTGGATCAATTATGTTATTCGTGAAAATTCAGAAGTTGATTTATGGTCAAGATTTAAAATTATAATAAATGATTTGGATTATAAAAATGAAAGTGATGATAAAAAATTTAATGTAAAAGAATTTATTGAATTAAAAGAAAAAATGAATTTGATATATTCTAAAATTAACACATTAGACATTCTGCCTGAAAATCAAAAAATCATTATTGAAAAACTTGAAAATATAACAGAATTAGCTATTGATTTGAATAAATTCGATTGGTTCAATTTATTTATTGGCACATTAATAAGTATAATAATTCAGCTTCAAGTAAATAAAGAAAATGCAAATTTATTATGGGAATTTATAAAAAATACTTTCAAAATAGCGTTAATTGAAAATTAAAAAACTACAGCTAACATTGTATTGGCAAAATGCGGGGGAAAATGTAAAAGTTGAACTACTCTACTTTTTTAGCCGCCGCTATTTTTTCATTCCACTAATTTTTTGTAAGTTCGTTTCATGGAAAAAATATCGGCTACGTCCGAACTTCCTTGAACTTTCAGTTCTTCGAAAGCCCGCACTTCGCCAATACTTTTTCCGTTAGCTGTAATTGTCCAAAATACTGCCCTATTAAATGAAGACATTTTTGATTTTTACTTTTTTTCTCCTTTTTGATTTAGGATTTGGTCAAAATAAAGAACTTATTGAAACAGATAAATATAATGTTGAAAGAATAATAACAGCATTTAAGAACAAAAATATTAAAGAAATTTCTTCTTTTTTTGAATATCCATTATATAGAGATTATCCAATTCCAAAAATCAAGAATCAAAAGGAGTTTATCTCAAGATTTGAACAAATATTTGATAACAATTTAATACAAAAAATAACAACTTCAAAAATAGAAGATTGGAATGAAATCGGTTGGAGAGGAATTGCTCTAAAAAATGGAATTATTTGGATTAATTCTGAAGGAAAAATATTCGCAATTAATTATCAAACTAATTTTGAAGAAAAATTAAAATATAATTTAATCAAAGAAGATAAAAAAAATATTTATTCTTCATTAAAAGATTTTGAAAATCCTACATATAAAATAAAAACTGAAAAATATCGCATAAGAATAGACGAATTAAAAAACGGAAAATATAGGTATACTTCTTGGAAATCTTCAAAATCCGAATCTTCGAAACCAGATTTAATTTTGAACAATGGATTATTAGAATTTCAAGGTAGCGGTGGAAATCATGTAATTATTTTCAAGAATAATGATTATACTTATAAGATTTTTCGAAATATTATTAGAACTGAAAATGATTCTGATATAAGTTTGATAATTGAGAAAAACAACAATGAAGTTCTAAATGAAAATGGAGATTTGATTATAAATTAAAACAACTACAGCTAACATTGTATTGGCAAAATGCGGGTTTTAAGACTAAATTGAACTACTTTACTTTTTTAGCCGCCAATATTTTCCAATTCCACATTTTTGTTTAACTTAGTTCCATTGAAAAAATATTGGCTACGATTGGTCTGAACTTGAACTTTCGTTCAAATTAAGCCCGCACTTCGCCAATACTTTTTCCGTTATCTGCAATCTTATGAAACAGCAACACGTAGAGATAATTGAACTTATATCTGAATTTTTGAAAAAATATCCTAATCAAAGATTTGGACAAGCTTTATTTAATTTAGCAGTAAATGAATTTAAAAATGATGCTGAAAATGAATTTCAACTTCGTGATATTTATAATGATTCAGACGATGAAATTTTGATGAGAATAAAGAAGCAAATAGAAACACATTTTAATGAATTAAAGAACTAAAAAAGTTAATGATTTGGAAATTAAATTTCACTAAAATTTGTTTGTTTGCAATAATCTTATTTCCAATTGGTTTTGGATTAAACTTTCTTGCTTGGACCGTAAGTTTACCTTATTCACTAAATACAATTTTTCTAGTTGTAGGTGTATTTTCAATGTATTTAAGTCCAATTATTTTAATTATTGCTCTAATACTTGGCTTCATTAAAACAAATTTGAATAATAAAGACTGCAGATAACATAGGTTTTGCAAAATGCGGGGTTTAAGTCAAAGTTGAACTTCTACTCCATTTATTCCGCAAATTGCTTTTCATATTGTTTTTTTACTTAATTTAGACAATCTGAAAAAGCATTTGCTTCGTTTCTGAATTCTTGAACTTTTGGTTCTTCGAATTCCCGCACTTCGCAAAGCCTTTTTCCGTTAGGCGATATTTTATGAAAACCACGTCAATAAAACAAATTTTGGTAATTTTGATAATATTAAATTTATTTGCTTGTAAACAAATGAATAGAGTTCCAAATGCAATAAATTCAAGCGATGTCAAAATTTACGAAACAAATTTCATGACTAACAAAATCAAAACTTCTGAAATTCCAAAAATTGAGAAAAAAAGCAATGGAATTAAATATTTAAAACCTATAAACAATTATCTTTCTAAAGATTATTTCCCTGATTTAGATAAATATGATTTCGCACAACCTATAATTTATCAAAGAGATACACTAAATCTCAATACTGAAATTTCATATTATTTCACGAAAAATGACAACATTGTTCGTTTGATTGAATATAGTTGGAATACAAATTGGAAAATAAAAAATCAAAATCCATTTATTGATGATTTGTATTCTCTTAACAATTCATTTATTGCGAAAAAAATGAAACAAAATAGTAAAGAAGAATTCCAAAAATTCGATAATGGTTGGAGAAAAAGTAAAAATTGGGAAAATCAAAAAATAAATATATACAGCTTTATTTTAGGTTCTGATAATGAAGGTTATAGAACAAGAGTTATAGTTCGTCAGAAATAAAAAACATCGCCTAACATTGTATTATATAAAGTCTATATAAGTTGTCCTTTATTCATGGTACTTTCTGACTTTCTTGTATTAAAAAGTACAGCATAAGTACAACAAATTAAAAAACATCGATGAATAGGTAGATTCCGAGCTTTTGTTGTTTGGCTTGAAATCCTAAAGTCTGATAAATAGGAAGTTTCTCACAGAAATACTCATGGCTGGCTTTTGCGTAGCCATTTTTTATGAGTTCTTCATTCAAGCATTTACCATTCGGAAGGATCACATACGCCAATTGTCTTTTCCAGAAGTCTACTCTATTTTTGGGTTCTGTTAAGATTGTGATCCTTGTACCGACAGGTGCAAGGTTCAAAACAAAATCTAAACTCATCAGTCCATATTGCAGCAGCATTGAAGCAGGAACGTGGCTCTTGGCTTCATCCTCTTTCATTTTTCGGCTTATTCTCACTTCGGGGGCATCTAATCCATACAGTCTGATTTCCTTGCTTATTTGTCCGTATTCTTGCTTGACAATTAAACTATCGCCATCCAATACTCTTTCAATTATTAAATGAGTTTCTACTTGGATGTCTTTCATCAAGAAATAATTTTCTTGTTCCAGAGTGCTAAGGCTACTCTCTTTTTCTGTACCATTTGGTATAATTACGTTGTATTTCATTGGTTTACAGCATTTTAACTATTGTATTTATAAAGATAATTCAAGAAATTTATATCTGTCTAGACAACAGTGTTTTTCAGTCTTTTTTAATATTTAAAATTTACAATCATGGCAAGACAAAAAGGTCTTATGAAATACGTCGGAACCATCGGCGATGTAAGACATTTCAAAATCAAAGGGCAAGAAGGTTTTTTCGCTGGTATGGTCGGTGGACCCACTGCAGAACAAGTAAAATCTGCTCCAGAGTTCGAAAGAACAAGAGAAAATATGAACGAGTTTGGAGGTTGTGCGAAAGTTGGGAAATCGCTTCGTACGGCTTTATCTGCGTTAATGGGGAAATTTACTGATCCTCAAGTTACAGGTCGTTTAACTTCTATTATGAAAAAAATCAATTTGGAAGACGGAACGGAAGCCAGAGGCTATCGTAAAGTAGAGGTTTCTACTCAAAGAAATTACTTGGAAGGATTCGAGTTTAATAAGAATCTTTCTATTAGTGGTATTTTCAATGCTCCTTACGATGTTACCCATACTGCAGGAAGGGATTCTTCGGATTTTGTAATTGCACCGTTTAATCCAGCTGATTTGATTTCGGCTCCTTCGGGTTCTACTCACTTCCGTTTAATTAATGCTTTAGCAGTTTTATCAGATTTTTCATACAATCCTGTTACGGGAAGTTATGAAGCTGATGATATCGCTAATAACGAGTTAACGGTTATTGAATACTCGGCTTACATTCCTTTGAATGCAGCTTATGCAGGTTCTACCATTACGGCAGAATTGCCTGGTCCTCCAACATTGGGGGCTAATGTTTCGGTAGTTCAGTGTATCGGAATTGAGTTTTTCCAAGAAGTCAACGGTAATTATTATCCTTTTGCTTCGGGTAACTGTCTCAAAGTGGAGGAAGTTTTTTAAACGTGTCATTCGCAAAGCCTTCCCACGTTGGGAAGGCTTTTTTTATAATAGATTTTCAGATTCAAGAAACAAGATTCAAGACAACCAAAAAATCAGCAGAAATGAAAACAAAAATAATTAGAGTGGCTCAAGGCAAACAATCCACCCTCTCTCACTTGTATATTGATGGGATTTTCCAATGCTTTTTGTTGGAAGATAAAATACGTGAAATCAAAATCATGAAGCAAACGGCAATACCTACGGGTGAATTTTATTTAACCCTCAACACTTGGGGCGGTAAAAATAAAGACTACGCCAATAAATTCCCGTTAATGCATAAAGGAATGATCGAGATTGATGGTTTACCTACGTTTGAAGCGGTGTACATCCATATTGGAAACACGATTACTCAAACTGCAGGTTGTCCACTTTGTGGATTGAGTTATATTAAAAAAGATGGTGATTATCAAGTTCTGCAAAGTACAGATGCTTACCAATTGATTTATCCAAAACTTTTTGTTATTGCTCAAAGCAAGGATAAAACGATCATCATCGAAAACAATTTTCAATTTTAAATACTCTTTATTATGGGATCTTCATCAGAAATCAATATTCTATTCGGTTCTATATCCAGTTTATTATTGGCAGTCGTAGCTTATTTTATTCGGCAGCTTCACTCCGATTTTAAGAATATGGAAAAAGACATTTCCGAAGTTAAAACAATGGCTTTGCTTATTAAAACAGAATTCAAAAACTCTCACGATTTACTCAATCAGAAAGTTGAATACTTAGAGCAACGCATCAACAAAATAGAACTTAACCTTTTAAAAAATCCAGATCATGAAAAAAAATAATTTCAATATCGTTAGCAGAATTCAAGAACCAACTCCAAAATGGTTTAAAATTATACGTTCAACCGGCTTAATCCTTTCGGCGGTGGGTGGTGTTTTAGTTGCTGCTCCGGTAGCGTTGCCAGCTACTTTAATTACTATTGGAGGCTACTTACTACTTGGTGGAACTCTCGCCAGCGCTTTATCACAAACGGCTATCAGCTCCGAAGAATTCGGTAAAAATTCAGAAAAATCCTCTGAAAATCAAACTGTAAATTCAGATCCAGAATCTAAATAGCTTCTAAATTCTATCAATTAACTTCTTTTTAGCTCAGTATTACACTGGGCTTTTTTATATTGCTTCTACTCTATTCCTTTGCTTTCACTCCGTTATATAGAAGGGTTGAGTATATAGCTTTTATCTGCTGCTTAAAGTGGGTTTAAAGTAAAATCTAGTAAACTAATCTTTCTTTTGAAGATTCTTAGCTAAAGTTTTAAAACGTACACCATCAGATTTTGTAATTGTTACAGTCAAATGTCCCGTTTTACTTACGTTCAAATCTCCTACTACTCCTTCTTTACCTTTATGAGTTCCTGCAATTACTAAACAATAATCACCTGCTTTTATAGGACTATAGCTTATTAAGGGATCAATATAATCATTCTTCATTTCGATTAATTTTAAAGCTCTAATTTATACTATTTTCAAAGAACAGTCCCCGATGTGGGGACTTTATAAAATTAGATTTGAAAATAATACTTTCGGACTAGAACAGAACGAAGTTCTGAAAGTGTTTGAAGTTGCTTTGTAAACTTCTGCTCCAGCTGATAAACGGCTTTAATGTCGGATAGGATTTTCTCGTTTTGCTCCATCTTTTCAAGGCTTGGAATAATGAAATTTTGCATCACTTTTTTGAGTTCAAAAAGGCGAAGCATCAAAATGACAGAACCACACAAATACGGATGGAAAAAGCCGTTTTTCCAAAGGGTGTAAAAGGTCCAGTATAGGTTTTGAAGTTGGTTTTGATCCTTGCAGTACAGGATAAAGCAGTTGGGGCAAGGTTCAAAAAGGGGCTTTCCTGCGTTTTGCCCTCTTGACAAAATAAATAGTGCATTTTCAGGGTTACCTTTTGCTGGGTTGTACGTGCGTACTTTGAAATTTTCCATAGGTCGGGATTTAAAATTTTGGGCTCCTGGGAAAATTTTTCAAAAGAAAACGAAGAAAAAAACCGAAAAAAAAAGAAAAAAAGAAAGCCCCTTTTAAAGGGGGCGAGGCGTGGTGTCAAGGTTTTTTGGGAAAAATTTTGCCGAAGGTCGGCTTCCAATTACTAACTATAATACTGCTGAATAAATTCTAATAGAATTACTACAAAAATTTTCGCAAAAACACGTAGTGCTTGACCTTTATACCACTTGGCGGCTGGATTCGGGAGCCCCCTAACTTGCTTTGCTTTTTTTATTTTTTGGCCGTTGTACGGCTGACAAATAGTCAAAGAATGCTGCTTAAATTTGAAGGACTACTTCTTCAACCATTGTCTAAAAAGGTGTGGGAAGTGGCTTGGCAAAGAATGGTGAGCGAGGGGAAAGGCAGGGGTATGCTGTAGATGGGAATTGCTTTGGCGGCATACTCCTGTGTGCGGTGACGAAACGGTATGGATATGCTTGCATAACCATATTGTGAAGGAACTGGAGAACGTGGGATTTAGTAAAGGGAAGAAAAGGCAAAAACGGGTAAACAAGCTCGCAAAAAAAATGATGCTTTTCAAATAGGTCAATGATGATAAAATTTCAATTGTAAACGATTATTGATAAGCGGTGGGAAAGATAGCGGTATGACTGACTGACGGAAGCAGCTTGGTGGTGGCATCTTCAGACCGAAGCAAAAATGAGCTGAAAGTATTTACCTATAAAACTATTCCATTTTTGGTATGGGCTGAAAATATTGCTTAGGAAAAAGCTGCTGTAGGAAGAAAGGAATACGGCTATGCGCTTAAGTGAAAGGGACTGGGTACCGGAACTATTTTTTCTTTCTTTTTAAAATAGTTTCAGGTACGAAGTGACTGTAACGATTGGAAAAGGACTACTCTATCTGCATCCTATTTGTGCAACCTATAAATTGGGTGGGTGGGTTAAAAAGCGTTGGCCAGGAAAGGCAGTGGAAGGCTATGCCTGAAACGAGGAGAAGCATTTAACATAATCTCAAATTATAGGCGCACCTTGTTGGCAGTTGCTGTACTGGAGCTTTAGCGGAAGAGAAGCAATCTCCGAAGCAATAATAGGCCGCGCATTTTCATCAAACTTAATAGCATAAATTGGATTGTTTCTTTCCGCTATTTTTTAGAATTTGAAAACCTTGCTGACTTAATATTTCTGCGACTTTTGGAAATAAAGCCGTTTCTTCTGTACCACCCGAATAACAGATTACATTGGATATATTAAAATGTGCGGCTGCAACTTGAGCCCAAATTTGTGCAAAATGGCTTATACGCGAATTGTGGGTGCAAATGAAATTGAGATTTATTATTTCGCTTTCCTCCAATTTTTGCTGTATATAATCCACCAAAGGCTGTAAAACAGCCTTTCTTTCCGTAGATATTGCATCAAATACTTGAAATTTTATTATGTTCTCTTTTAACAATGGAAACATGAGTATTGGTTTACATTCTTAGCAACAACCCGAATTAGGTGTACAACAAGACGATTGAATTTCTGCTAATTTAATTTTCGGTTTTGCACTTGGAATTCCGCACGCATCTTCGGCTAAACATGCCGTTGTTTTGTTTTTTAAAACAAAAGATTTTCCGTTAAAATCTAAATCAAATTTCCCTATCGTTTCGGCTTGATACTCTACTTCAATTTCAGCATCTTCGATCCCAAGTTTTTCCTCGGATAGTTTGATGATGTTTAACAGTTTACCTGGTTTTAGACGATGTTCGTAATCATCTGCATTCCATAACTGAAAGTTAACTACTTTTTCGTTACGAATGGTTCCGCCACAATCGATAAAGTTTTTTGTAATTTGACCAACTTCTGTTACGTGAAAGTGTTCGGGAACAAAAGTCCCATTTTCTAATTGAAATTCAACATTCTCTAATGTTGGTAGAATTTCTTTAATTTGTTCAAGTGTCATAGCTTATTATTTATAATTTGACTTGTTATGATTAATATTCATATACTTTTACCATTATCGCAATATTACGATGATAATTAATATAAAAAAAGTATTAACAGCATTGTTTAATGTGAACATCTTGTTTGAAAAATGCAATCAAATCGTTTTGAACATCATTCCAAACTTTTTCATCAATACAATAGCAGACAGACTTTCCTTCGATAGTACCTTGAATAATTCCAAGTGTTTTGAGCTCTTTCAAATGCTGAGAAATCGTTGCTTGTGCCAAGCCTAATTCATCAACCAAATCATTGCAAATACACGCTTTCTGATTGATAATGTATTGTAAAATAGCAATACGTGCCGGATTTCCAAATACTTTGAACATGAGCGCTAATCTATTTTGTTCGTCTGTAAATATTTCTGATTTTGTAGTTCCCATAGATTAATTTCGTATCGCAATATTACGATATATTTGTTTGATGACAAAATAATTTAAGCTTTCAAGACAATGTTTCTTATGATAAAAAAATTAACATCTTAGGAAGATAATCTAAAAATTAAACATCATCAATATACTTAAAGACATCACTAACTTCTAAAAAATTATGCAAGGAAAATACATTCATTTCCCTTTCTTATTTAATTTAAAATAGTTAATTAACGTTCTTTTCACCAACTATAATCTATTTCATCAATAAAATAAATTTAGATAAAAATGAAATCCGAAACACAACAAAACAAGTTTTTTTTTATCTTCCAAAAGCAAAATAGGTCGCTAAAGGATGTTTTTTATTTTTTAGCCAATAGGATAGCATTTCCATTCCCACTACCGAAAAAGTGATGCCATTGCCACCAAATCCTAAAACAAAATAGGCATTTTTATAATCCTTGTGAGTTCCAATATAAGGCAGTCCATCTTTGGTGGAACCAAAAGTTCCAGACCATGCGAAATCTTCCCTAAAAATAAAAGACGGAAAGTTTTTATGAAACTTTTTATTCAGAATTTTAGCTTTTTTGTTTAGTAGCTGATCTCTTAATTGAGGATTGTAAAAGTCTTCATCTTCGCCACCTATCAGCATTCGGTGATCGTCCGTCGTGCGCAAATACAAATACGGATTTGCAGTATTCCAGATAAGAAGGTCTTGGTAAGCTTTGGTTAATTCTTCATCCACCTCGGAAATAATTGCATAAGTACTCAACAGATTCACAAATTTTTCTTTAATCAAATTGGTACTTTCATAGCCTGTACAAAAAACCACTTTCTTAGCAATGATATTTGCTCCCGTATTTAATTTTATATGAGTTTTTTTCTTTATTGATTGTATAGCAATCATTTCTGTTTTGTCATAAACTTCTAAACCTTTTTTAAGATTATAATCCAAAAGCTCATGCACCAATTGAAAAGCATCCACACTTCCCCCCTGCTCGGAGAGAATTCCGCCGTGGGAAGTTGGTATTTTAAATCGTTTGTCGATTTCTTTCTCGTCTAACCACTTTACAGAAAAACCAGCTTTCTTTCGAGCTTCAAATTCTTTCTTAAGCCATTGTTTATCTTTTTTGAACGCCGCAAAATACAGAGATTTCTTCTTTCTAAAACCTGCTTTAGAATGGATTTCCTGACAAATATTTTGCAACAAATCGATCGATTCAGCGCAGGCTTTGTAGCAATTGACCGCCGATTTTTCGCCGATTATTTCCGAAAGTTGATACAGCGGAATATCAATTTCATATTGAAGCATAGATGTGGTAGCAGAAGAACTTCCGTGTGCGATTTCGCGTTTGTCAATCAATATTGTTCGATAACCTTCTTTGATGCATTGGTGCGCCATAAGACTTCCTGTTATTCCACCTCCTATTATCAACACATCACAAGATTTATCCTCGTGAAGTGATGGATAAGAATGGATGATTCCATTTTTCACCAGCCAAAATGCTTCATTAGATTTTAAATCCATAGCTGTTGTTTATATTAAAAATTCTAATTTAGAAAGAAAAAAAAGTCCCATCAAAATTCGCGACAGGTCCTAAAAAATGATATTTTTATTAATCTTGCTGAGTCCACACCAGTTTGCTCACGTCGTAACCATGTTTTTTGGCGAATTCTAAATAGGCTTGTTTGGTGGCCTCTGGAAGATTTTTGCTTCGGGACAGCATCCAAATATAGTCGGTGCTTTCTCCAAACACTAAAGCCGATTGGTAATCTGGATCCAACATTACGACATTATATTCTGCGTAAAATGGTCCAAAAAAAGAGACTTTCAGAGCTGCGGATTTTTCAGAATCTGCAAATTTTGCTTTTCCCGTGGCTTCTTCCCATTTGTTTTTCACATAATTATAACCTTTGTTGACGACTTTTATTTTGCCATCTTCTCGTTTAGAATAATTTGCGGTAACATTTTTGAGATCTTTTTCATATTTAAAATCCAGTCTTGCAATTTCGTACCATTGCCCCAAGTATTTTTCTGAATCAAAGTTTTGTACGACTTTCACTTTAGAACTCATTTTGTTACTGCTGGAGCAAGCCAATAATCCATACATCAATCCAAATCCTATCAAAGCAGCAAGCGGATATTTAAGATTTTTTCGTTTCATGATATTCTGTATTTAAAGATTAGAAATTCATCTTAGAATTTTTAATTTTATCTTCTTTATTCTTGATGATTTTGAGGTAATTATCGAAAACCAAGCCAAAAATAAAGATTCAAGTGATAGCATTTACCTTAATTTTATTTAATTCACTTTAAACCGCCTATAATAAGTGTTTTCAGAAAAATAAACAGATATATCTATATTCTTAATATTATTTAAGGCATAATACTTGTTTTAATTCAAAAACATCATTGAGAAAAAATCAATTAATATACAATAAAAAATGGAAAATGATCTTACAAATAACCAAGCCCACATTAGCAAAACAGCGGTAATCACTGGAGCCTCTAGTGGTGTAGGCTTGGCTACAGCGCAACTATTTGCAAAAAAAGGCTACAATTTGATACTTGCTTCGCGAGGACTTCCTGCTTTAGAAAAAGCGGCTGAAGAATGTCGAAGGCTAGGTGCAAAAGTAATTGTTAAATCCACAGATATGTCCATTGCAAAAGAGGTTAAAACATTGGTACAAGTGGGACTAGATGAATTTGGGAAAATAGACATTTGGGTTAATAATGCTGGCGTTATGGCGAGTGGAAAATTTGAGGAAATTCCTTTAGAAATTAATGAGCAAGTCATCAAGACCAATCTTATGGGATATATGCTCGGGGCATATTATATTTTGCCCGTTTTTAAAGAACAAAAACAAGGTATTCTTATTAATAACGTTTCTATTGGTGGTTACATGCCAGCGCCTTACAGCTCGGTTTATTCCGCCACAAAATTCGGAATAAAAGGTTTGATGAGCGGTTTACAAAGTGAATACAGTAATGAAAAAAACATCCATATTTGTAATATTTATCCTCAAATTCAACAATCAACAGGAAATATGCATTCTGCGAAATATTCAGGTTTAGATTTTAAAATTCCACCTTTTGCTGCCGACCCCAAAGACACTGCAAAAGTCATTTATGAGCTGACAAAAAAGCCTCAAAATGATAAATTTCCAGGGCTTATGTCTTATGCTTTAAAAACTATTTATGGGCTTTTTCCGCACAGCATCAGCAATATTGCCACAACAGCTTTAAGAATGATGATGAAAAATGACCATTCCGAAGATACATCAGGAAATATCTTGCAGGCGTCGGGAGAACCCCATCAAATATATGGAGAAACTAGTTTTCCCGTTCCTTCAAAAACAAGCAAAAATATTATTTCTGCAGGATTAGCAATTGGCATTGGTGTGTTGATCTGGAAAAGCATTAATCATAAAAACAACAAGCCGAAAAAAAGTCTCAAATATGCGCTATAAGAATTTATGGCATTAAAAAGAATATAGGTATCCGTTATCTATATTAATGAAAAATTTGTTTTTCTAAA
Source organism: Soonwooa purpurea (assembly GCF_053891095.1). Classification (NCBI taxonomy): domain Bacteria; kingdom Pseudomonadati; phylum Bacteroidota; class Flavobacteriia; order Flavobacteriales; family Weeksellaceae; genus Soonwooa; species Soonwooa purpurea. Next base: position 210,668 of record NZ_JBSSMA010000004.1, on the reverse strand, counting down.
ACTGAAAAATATTGTAATCATAAATAAGACATAAAAGAGTCTAACTTCTGGAATCGTTTTTGATACTAAAACACCAATAAATACAACAAAATCATGGATACAAAAAGAATTTCATCAAAACTAGAACAAGCCTTAAGCGCTCAAATGAATGTAGAAGATTTACAATCTCATGTCTATCTTAGCTACGGTATTTGGGCAACGGATAAAGGCTATAACGGCATTGGAAATTTCCTTTTTCGTCATGCCCAAGAAGAACGCAACCATGCCATAAAATTCATGGAATATATCCTAAACCGTGGCGGAAAGCCTAAAGTAGAAGCTTTGCCTGCGCCAGGAAAAGATCCTAAAAATCTAGCAGACTGTTTCAATTTGGTTTTCAAACATGAAGTGGAGAATACAGAAAAAATCTACGCATTAGTCGATTTAGCTTTTGCAGAAAAAGACTGGGCCACATGGAATTTTCTGCAATGGTTTGTAAAAGAGCAAATTGAAGAAGAAAGTTTAGCAATGGACCTTATTGATAAGTTGAATATCGCTGGAGGTGACCAAGCGACGGACGAATCCTTGTTCACATTAGATCAAACTTTAGCTAAAATGCCTGACGAAGCCGAAATGGCAAGAAATGCAACGGCCGAAAATCCTTAATGTAATCATTATTTGCTGTAAAATACATTAAAATATTACCAGTAAATTATCTTAAAGAAATTCTAGATTGTGGAAGTTGCTGACCGCCAAAAGCTATTTCAAATAGTAACAATATTTTGCTATAAAACTTGGATATAATACCTATGCTCAGATCTCGTCCAAAGGGTTCCAAAATAGATTTTTGAAATTTTTAACTCTGTTATTTTCCACGAGAATATCTTCCCCTTCTAGTATTTCTTTAAACCCAACGACTGATAGATGTCCACAACTTGCAACCACACGATGTGCAGGGACATCTTTGGGACAATTGCCCATTACTTTTCCAACCTGGCGCGCATGATTCGGAAAGCCCATCGCTTTTGCAATACTTCCATAGGTGGTAACCCGACCTTTGGGAATTAGTTTTGTAATTTCATAAACCTGATTTTTGAAAAGCTCGTTCATTGGAATTAATATTTAATAAAGATAAAAATTATAAAGCTTATTTGGCCACCACTCTGCTACAAAATCACCTGTTATAATCTCTAACTCTTAACTCTTAATTCGTAACGTTTTTTCTAGCCTTGATTGAGCGGCGTGTCTGAGCTCGTTACAAAAAGTAAAGACTTAGCATTTTGGCTTTGTAACAGCGAGTAGCGAAAGCAGGTTCCTGGCTTATAAAAATATTTAAAACTGATAATCAACAAGTTAAATACTATATTTGAAATTATTTACTACTTTGTATTGCATAATACCAAACTAAATACATATCTTTGCTATGTAATATTACTTAAAGTGCGAAAAGTCCATTTGACTTTTAAGAGAATTTGATCTATTAAATACCAAAAAATAATGAATACAGAGAATACAAAAGCGCAAATGCGTAAAGGAATTCTGGAATTCTGTATTTTAAGTTTGATCCAAAGTCGCGAAATGTATGTTTCTGATCTTATGGACGAACTGAAAAAAGGAAAGTTGGACGTGGTGGAAGGTACACTCTACCCGCTTCTGACAAGACTAAAAAATGCTGAATTCCTTACTTATCGTTGGGAAGAATCCACAAGTGGTCCCCCACGGAAATACTATCAAATAACAGAAAAAGGAAGCCTATTCCTAAAGGAACTACAATCGACTTGGAATGAGCTGACAGAATCGGTTAATCAAATAACCAAAAACTCACAAATCTAAGAAACTATGAACAAGACATTATCAATAGCATTAGCAGGATTTTCCTTCATCATTGATGAGCATGCTTATATAAAACTTAGCGACTATCTTAGCGCTTTGCGTAGTTCTCTAGACGCAGAAGAGGCTGATGAAGTGATGCACGATATCGAGATCAGAATGGTTGAAATCTTTAAAGAAAGCCTCAGCAAAAGAGACGTTATCAACGATACAGATGTAGAAAAAGTAATTGCGCAAATCGGTACGCCAGAGCAAATCGATGAGCAAGAAGAAGCCTATTACTCAGAAAGTAGACAAGATACAAAAAGAACTTCTAAAGCATCTTTTGCCAACCGAAACAATGGACAAAGACAACTTTTCCGTGATCCAGGACAACAAAAGATTGCGGGTGTCTGTGCTGGTTTAGCAGAATATTTTGGACTAGATGTGACATGGATGCGTCTTATTTGGGTAGGTACTTTTATTCTACTTTGGGTAGCGCCAGGATCTTCGTTTTTAGTGGTTGTACTTTATGGTATTCTTTGGGCGGTACTTCCGAAAGCAGAATCGGCTTCAGATTATTTAAAATTAAAAGGTAAAGCGCTTAATTTTGATAACTTGAAAGAAGAATCCAACAAGATTATTCAGTTTGCCAATGATTCTACACAACGAGTTGGAGAAATCTATAACTCGAACAAGCAAAATATCAACAACGCAGGAAGTAGCTTTTGGAATGTGATGAAGTATATCATCGGTATATTCGCTATCCTTTGCACAGCGGGCTGCTTTATAGGCATGTTTGCTATGTTTGCAGCGTTCAATTCTGGACAGTTTAATGTAGGAGACAATTTGTCGTTCTATCTACAGGAAAACAACTTGCATTATCTAATGCTGGCTTTGGCAGGAATACCAGTTTTGATGTGTGCAATTGGATTTTTATTGTTATCAATCAAAATCTTTGCACCAAAATCAAAGTTTAACTACGTATGGCCATTCATGGGATTATTAGGAATTATTTGGTTAGCCGTAATCGGTATATTTTCTTACAGTGCCATTTCTGTAGAAAGTCAGTACGAAGGACATAATGAGGAGACAGAAAACATCTCTATCAACACAACATCTGATAGCATCTATGTGGGAAGCAAAAATGTAGCAATTCCACAACAATTCAAAAGTTATTGGGGACGCATCTACTCCGACAAAAAAAGCATCTACAAACAAGATTATCCAAGTCTTGAAGTTGTGAAAAGAGCAGATGTTAAAACACCTTACCTGATAATTAACAAAGACGGCGAAGGTTACAACAGCCCACTTAGGATGTCGGTTCCGGTAGAAGTGGTTGGGAACAAAATTTCACTTCCAAATTATTTTTCCTATCCTTACGACTATCGTTTCAGAAATTACAGAGTAGATTACGAATTGGTAATTCCGTCGCGCATGACTGTTATAAAAGAGCATGGTAACGGGGTAAGCTTCCGCGGCGATATTAATGACGATTCGGATGACACGACCGACAAAATGGATTTTGATTATGACAACTATTCTAAAGGAATGAGCATCGAAAAGAATAGAATCAAAATCAATGGCAGTACTATAGAATATAACTCAAACGATGAAAATTTCATCAAAATAAATGGTAAAAAATACCCAATAGACAGCGCTGAGAATGTTTTGGATAGACTTAAAATCGATAGAAACGAGTTGAAAGATCTTGACATCAACATCAAAAAGGGGAACAACGAAGTGAAAATTAAAGCAAGCAAATAATTTTCATTAATCCATTCGAAACGCCCATTGTAATTAAATTTAAGACTTTTTTAACTTAGATAAAATTACCAGTCTGAAAATAATTATTAAATTTGCTAAACATTAAAAACAATTATCATGATCCAGATCGTCATCGAGTTTGCTATCACAATTGTAGATTTTATATCAAACTTATTCTAAAACATTAGAATCAATAAGACATTCCGTGGATTTTAGCTTTTAGAATATACGGAAATAAAATAAATATTCCAATCAAAAATTAAAGCTAAATTTGTGTAGCTTTGTAAAGTATAGCCATTATGGTTATACTTTTTTTTATCATAAATAAAGACTTATGAAAAAACTTATTGGTAGTTTGATGCTTAAAATAATGGGATGGAAAATCCATCTTGATGGAGATGTCAATAACCTCGATCGTTGTATTTTAGTTGTGGCACCGCACACCCATAATCTTGAATATATTTTAGGAAACTTCGCCTATTGGAAATTACAAAAACCCCTGAAGGTCATCATAAAAGACGCCCATACAAAAGCTTGGTATGGCTTTGTAGTAAAAGCTTTAGGAGGTATTGGTATCGACCGCACTCAAAAAAACAATTTGGTGCAATTCGTTGCTGATTTGTTCAAAAAAGAAAGTTTCAGTTTGGTTATCACCCCAGAAGGTACACGATCTCGCGTGGAAAAATGGCGCAAAGGTTTTTACCATATGGCATTGGAGGCCAAAGTGCCTATTGTTATTGCAACAGGAGATTTCGCAACCAACACCATGTATTTGGGTTATAAAATAAGTTATGAAGATTTGGTAAATCGCCCTTACGAAGACGTGATGGAAGAAATCCAAAACTATTTGAAAAAAATCACCCCAAGAGTTCCAGAAAATTGGAATCCTCAAATTTATTAATCAGAGATTTAGAAATGGATCAAGCAACGAAAGAAGCTAAACTAAAGCACCTTAACGATTGGTGCAAGCATACAATATTAGAAGTTTTAGAAATTACTTTTACAGATATTACCGAGGACAGCCTAACGGCAACAATGCCTGTAACCTGGAAGGTACATCAACCGATGGGACTTATGCATGGCGGTGCAAGTTGTGTATTAGCAGAAAGCCTTGGCTCTACCCTTTCCGTAACCGCTTTGGATACAGAAAAATATTATTGTGTAGGGACTAATATCAACAGCAATCACCTGAAAAGCGCTACCAAAGGCATCGTAACTGGTACAGCGAGATTTGTCAGAAAAGGCGCAACTTTGCATTATTCTGAAATCGAAATCCGTAATGAAAAAGGCGACCTACTCAACCATACAACAATGACAAACATCGTCATTCGCAAATAGTCATGTTATATTTCCGATTTCCAGAAAGTGAAACTTTTTTTACCACAGACGATGATTCTTCTGCGGTAAACATAAGTTTTATAAGTTTTGATCGTAAAAAAGAATTGGACTTCAAAGGTAATCTCATTCCAATTTCTAGCGAACAAATTGCTCAAGAAGAATACATTCCGAAATCTAAAAAAGAACGTATCGAGCTTTATAAAGATACCGAGGATTCTTATTCTCGAAAAGTCCAACAAGCTATCGACTACATTACGACCAATCAGCTACGTAAGTTGGTTATTTCTCGTGGAAAAATTTTGATGTACACCGATATTTCGCATGATAAAAAGTTATCTCTGGGAAAAAGCTTTCTTCAGTTTTCCAAAAATTACCCCAATGCATTTTGCTATCTTTTTGAGAAAGATGGACAATGTTGGATGGGCGGGTTTTCGGAAGTTTTAGGAAAATATAATAAAAAGACCAATGCCTTCGAAACCATGAGCCTCGCAGGAACTATGCCTGTGGACGAAGCCTGGACCGAAAAAGAAATTGAAGAACAAAAACCTGTTACAGATTATGTACAATCTGTTCTGAAACGCTTTGCAGTTGACATTAGCATATCAAAAGTTCAGGATCATATTTCCGGAAATATCAAACATTTAAGAACCGATTTCAAAGCCACCGTTTATCCGCAAGATCTAGAAAACTTAATTAAAGAACTTCATCCCACGCCTGCTGTATGTGGCTTCCCAAAAGATGTTTGCATGCAAGGCATTAAGATTATTGAGTTTAATAGCCGCGAGTTTTATTCAGGTTTTATAAAAGTGGAAACCGAAGAAGAAATCTATTATTTCGTAAATCTTCGTTGTGCAGAATTTTTCAAAAGTTATGCAATTCTGTATGTTGGCGGCGGTATTACAGAAAAAAGTGATCCCCAAAAAGAATGGACGGAAACCGAATTAAAATCTTTAGCCATACAACATAATCTCGTTTTCGAATAGATGTTTTTATTTCCAGAATTTATTAATCCTACAAAGAATATTCTGCCTTTTGATGGTTGTGTTCTATATTATGGAAAAATATTTTCAACAGAAGAAACTTTAGAATTTTATTCGAAATTGTTAAATGATATTTCGTGGCAACATGATGAAGCTTTAATCTTCGGAAAACTCATCACGACCAAACGTAAAGTCGCTTGGTACGGCGATGATACCTATCCCTATACTTATTCTAAAAGGACAAAAATTGCGAAACAATGGACGCCCGAGCTTTTAGAAATTAAAAAAAATATCGAAAAAATCAGTCAAGAAAGTTTTAATTCTTGTTTATTAAATCTTTATCATGACGGCGCCGAAGGCATGGCTTGGCACAGCGATGCCGAACGCGAAATGAAAAAAAATGCTGCCATTGCTTCGGTAAGTTTTGGGGCAGAACGCAAATTTTCTTTTAAGCATAAAACTTCTGGCGAAACAGTTTCCTTGACTTTAGAATCTGGAAGTCTTTTAATCATGAAAGATGAGACACAGCAACATTGGCTACATCGCCTTCCGCCTTCCAAAAAAATTGCAACGCCACGCATTAACTTAACTTTCCGAACTTATGTTAGCGAATCTTTAACAGCAAAAAATCAGGAAATAAAATAAAAATCCTCTATTTTTGTAGCTTTAACAATAGAATGATAAACAAAATTTTGACTTTTCCGTTGGTTGTTTTGATCAAGTTTTATCAACTTGCGATTTCGCCTTGGTTGGGAAAAAATTGTCGTTATGAGCCAACCTGCTCCCATTACACCGTTGAGGCTTTGCAAGTACACGGTCTTTTTAAAGGAAGCTGGCTAGCTATAAAACGAATCATGAGTTGTCATCCTTGGGGCGGGGAAGGCTACGATCCTGTTCCGCCAAAACACAAACATTAAATTAAATCTAAATGCAACAGAAATTTTTAAGCTTTTATTTAACCATCTTAGTTGGATTTTTCCAAATCTTCTCAGCACAAAATCCAGATTTTAAAACGAGTGCTGCAGAACTTAACATCCAGGGAAAGAATGTTCCTGTCGAAGTTTTCGCAACAGTTAACGGCAACAAATTCAGTCAGTTTTCTTTTGAAGCACCTGCAAAAAATACTTTGGTTATTGTTAACAAAGACAATATCGAACCTGTCAGCGCAGATTACGAAAACTTTATTCTTTCAACAATTCAGAATTATAAATCAAAAAATTATCAGTTTTTAGATAAGGATTTGAAATTATTGGCAGATCCGACAACAATTACAGATGTACAAACGATAAAATATTTGTATCACGCCAACAATGCTGTAGATACTATTAAACCTACAGATTATGTAAAATTAAATTCAACATACAACATTTGGGATCCCAACACAGGCATCCATCTAGGACCATTTACCTTACATTATTATAGTTTGATGTTTGTGTTTGCATTTGGATTTGGATATATTTTAATGAAAAAAATCTTCAAAATCGATAATGTTGACGAGAAGTTTTTGGATCCCTTATTTACTTGGACCCTTGTAGGGACAATTCTTGGTGCAAGATTAGGACATGTTATTTTTTATCAGCCAGAACTTTTTAAAGAAGATTTTCTAAGTGTTTTCTTACCAATTTCTACAAAAGGCGGACTACATTTCACAGGATTTTCGGGACTTGCAAGTCATGGCGCAACCATTGCTTTGATTTTCACGACTTTGTATTACAGCTTCAAAATCATTAAAAAGAATCCGTTTTGGGTATATGACCGTCTAGGCATTGTTGTTGCTTTGGGTGGTGCTTTTGTGAGAATGGGGAACTTTTTCAACTCCGAAATTATCGGAAAACCAGTTGATCCCACTTCGCCATTCGCTATTTTGTTCCCACAACAAAGTTCAGAATATGGCGTAACAATTCCGCGTTATCCCACGCAATTATTTGAAGCAATTGGTTATGTTTTACTATTTGTCTTGTTATGGTTTTTGTACAGAAAAACAGACAAAAAATACCAGCAAGGTTGGCTGTTTGGATTATTCTTCATCATACTTTGGGCGATAAGATTCTTTGTTGAATTTTTAAAAGAACCACAAGGTGACGAGTTTATCCAGTTTGCAGGACTTAACACGGGACAAATATTAAGTATTCCTTTTATGCTAGCTGGATTTGTCATCATGATTTATTCTAAAAATTGGAAACTTGAGAAATAAGTTTGTCGAAGTATTATTTTGATAAATCTAAAAAAAAGACTAGGCTTTTCGGCTTAGTCTTTTTTATATAGTTGCTAAAAATTTAGTTACACGAAATAAGGTGAAACGCTCAACTTTAAAAATTAAATAATGTATTAAAATTCTTTTTCGACTTTCCAAAATGAAATTTCTGGCCGCCGCGCAAGAAAGTTTCTAGAATCTAGAATAAACTTTTGCAGATGACTGGTTTGCAAATGTTTGGAATTGTAATACGCTACATCATTCCACTCTTCGTAAAGCAAAATATTGCTTTTATCTTTTGAATCTATATGAAGTTTAATCTTCACAAAATGGGGTTCTATCTTTACACTTTCCATGAGATCCGATAAAGCAGAAAGCGTTTCTTTTTCTTTTGATGGCTGCGTTTTATATTTCACCAAAACAACAATATTTTTCGAATGGTCGATTTCGTTCTTATCGCTTGAGCTACAACTTAAAAAATAAAGCAGAGAGCATAAGAACTGATTTTATAAATAATCTGTTATTAGTTTCCATGTTTTCAAGTTTTTATTTTACTAATCAAATGTACGGACAATTTTCATGGCTTGTACAGATTGGTATTTTAAAATAAACATCTTGAATTTTACAAGTATTTTACAGATAATTTCAATACTAATTCTTAAAATATTTAGAAAAAAGAAATAAAAAAAGCCCCATAAACAGGGCTTTTTGTGACCGCAGAAGGATTCACAGTATTGTTTCGTAGCATTTCGTAAAAATACATTAACGTCTAAAAAGCGAATAATAAAAGGCTTTTACAACAAATAAACAACTGTATGTTTTCGTGCAAAATTGTAATAATTCAAATTTGTGTACTCAAAAGTGCACCTATAAATCTATATTAAGCGTATCGAACTTTAACATTTCAGATTTTTTCTGATTTTCCATAACTGCAATATACGGTTTCATGGTTTCATAATCTTTATGTCCAGTATATTTCATGATGACCGTTTCGGGAATTCCTAAATAAATAGCAACAACAACAAATGTTCTCCTGCCAATATGTGTGCTCATGTGTGCCCAGAATGGATCAATATCTTCAAATCTTTTATTGCCAATAAAGTAAACTGTACTAACTAAATTATTAAAGTTTAAAATTTGTCCAATTGTTTTCAAATGCTCATTAGTATTTTGTTGCGAAATAACAGGAAGAGCTAGCCCATTTGGAAGATCTATATTTGCATACTTATTCAGTATTGATCTTGAATACTCATTTAAGTGAATATTCAATTTGTCAACTGTCTTAGCTGTAACTGTTGAAAATGACTCAACTGCAACATGTGCTTTTTTTAGTTTTGCAACATCTGAAAAGCGTAATGATGAAAAGCAACAAAAGGCAATAACATCCCTTACCTGCTCCAAGTGTACTTCGTCTTTGGAAAATTTATGATTATAAAATTTTATTAATTTATCTATCGGAAAATATATTATTTCATTTAATTGAGTTGATATCCCTTTAAATTTAGGTCGAAAGCTATCATGTAGGTCGCCATTATAATACTTACATTTATGTGCCCATCGTAGAAATGCTTTAAAATCCTTAATGTTTTTATCGACTGTAATGTTTTTGTGAGGTGGTTGCTCTTTAATTTTACCATTCTTTAGTAAAATTTTTGGTTCAGTTTGGAAATATTTTATTGCTCCAATTAAATCTGATTCAGTCAATCGTGCTAAATCTAAATTTGAATTATAAAACTTAAAATGATTCCTAATCTTATTATGCTTTTTGATATTTCCAAGAGTCCAACTATCCCGAACACTTACGGTAGATATATACTCTTCATAAATATCTTGAACTAAAAATTTATCTTCAAAATCTTTTGGAAGTTTTCGTTTGTATCGATTGTCAAAATTGTTTTTTAATTCTTTAGGACTTGGATATCGTCTTTCGGTATAATCATAATCTTTGAAGATGTCATCAATTATATTTTCGATTTCATTGAGTTCAGAGTTTTGATAAGATTTTTTATTCTTTGATCGTTGAAGCTCTTTTGACCAATCTTCTTTTGTAACATAAATGCTAGTGTAAATATGTGGTCTTTGACCGGCATAAGATACATATACTATAATTGAATAATCCCCTGGAGTAGTTCGACTCTCTTTATTAAGATAAAAATTAACTTTATACTTTAACATAATTGTCCGAATACTTCATATCCCCTTCTCCTAGGACTATCCATTCTAGGGATATTCCGTAATATTTTCTTAAAAAATATACCACATTAAAATCTACCTTGTTAGCTTGAGAAATGTTAGCTTCATAATATCCAGATCTTTGTTTATACATTTTCGCTTGATTGACGTTATGTTTTTTGCAAAAGTCGCTAACGCCTGTAATTTCTTTTGTCGCGATTAGGTATTCAATAGCTTCAAATATTCGATTAAGGATTTCTTTTGTTGGAAGGTCGGTCATAGGAAGGGATTTGTGATTATTACCAGTCAGAATTTTGATTAATTATAGATTTGGTTATATTTTCGACCATTTTATTTGGTAGATTTTGTAAACCTTCAAAGGTTTGCTTTTTTATCGAAACTTTTCCGTTGTTATTAAAAACAGCTTTTATTAGCATATTACCGCCAGTTAAATTTAATACATTGTTATCTGGCAAAGTAAGTTTTTGAAAAAATGGCTTAATCATTATTTTTCCATCTTTGAAATTAAATTCATATCTAATATTAGCTTCTCCTAAGCTTTGCTCTATACCTAGAATTTTAACATATCCTGTAGTTGACTCTACATCAATTACTATCTGATCTGGCTCAATCTCATTATAAGAACCTTGTTTTACACCTTTAAAAGTTGAATTTATATAAGATTTTACCGACTTGAATAAATCTAATTTATTTTTTTCTTTTGCTTCAATTATTATATAATTTTTTTCAGGATCTGTAGCGTTTTTAAAATTATCTGTCGTTAAAGTGAATTGGGAAAAAAGCAAAACACAATTTAATAATGCGCTTAATAATAATAGTTTTTTCATAGTTTATAAGTTTATATTGAAGAACAGGTTTTCATAGAATAAAATACTACAATTATGGAGGCTATTAGTATAATGAATGACACAATTCCTCCACCTGTATTTAATTGCTCTTCTCTCTTTTCTTTCAAAGGGCCTTCTTTAGCAGATAAATGAAGAGTTCCACTAAATGAAGAGTATATATTACCTGCAGCTTCTATAACTAAATTTTTGGCTTCAGTTTTCATTATTTCAGGAATATCAGCATCGTCGATAAAGAAGTTAACTAAAATATTACTATTAGCATCTTCACATTTAATACAAATAGAAATACCATCATAAAACGGCACCTTTGTAACGGTCAACATAACACTTTTGTTTATCTCATCAATTTCGCCTAATTTATATTCTTCTGGAAAGCTTTTTACTATTTCTATTATAGATTTTTGAAAATCAATCCAATTTTTTCCTTTGTATTCTCTCGAATAGATTTGATAAGTGCAATTTTTCATAGTTATTATATTTGCTTATTATATTTTTAATTCTCTATATCTCTTACTGGAGGCCTAAATGCAACTATTTTTCTAAAAATATAAAAACCATAAACTTCCTCAAGCGGAATATTATAATCTTTAAATTCTGGATTGTAAGAATGGCATCTAACATAGCCTAACTCCGTATTATGCTCAACAATTTGCTTCAATGCCTGCCCTTCCTTTGCGTCAATAACAAATAGATTTCCACGAATAGGAAGCTTGTCACCATTATCCAAATAATATCTTCTAACTAATATTTTTGCACCTTCTGGGATTGAATATGTTGAGCCATCATCCATAGAAGGACCATCTACCCTAACAACAAGATATTCTCCTTTTTCATATTCACGCGGCACTAGCATTGTTTTTCTAGGTGCTTTTTCATCGGTTCTATTGAGTGGTCCAGCTGCAACTGAAAGATCCCTATATTCCACCTCCATGTAATTATCACTATCTACTTGAGTGACGGTATCTTTTAAATTATTATAAATCTCAGACTCTTCCATCATTACACCGTCTTTATTTTTGGCATAGTTTGCATTTAGCGATTTACCACCTAGTTGGTTTCGCATTATCTCATCCTTTGTCAAAAGCATTTCGCCTTCTCCTGAAATTAACCATTCGTAATTAACATCATTATAAACAGATACAATAAGTTTAGCCAGTTTAGAGCTTAATCCATTTTTTCCATTTAGAACATTATAAATTATATCTGCTCTTTTATATCCTAAACTTTCAGCAAATGATTTTGGATTCATCTGCTTGCTAATAATCAACCTTTCTAAGTAATGGGTATGCATCATTTTTTATAACTGAAAATCAATTAGTTAGATAATAAACTTGTATTTTATTGTATATTATTGTGTTTTACGGATAAGTTCTTGTATATTTGTACAAGAAAATACAAGCTATTACATTTTTACTACCTTATTCTTAAACAAAGATAGTAAAAGTGTTTAAAAGGTGTGTAATAAGAATTTATTAAAAATTTGAGATATGGAAAATACTAAGATTGATGTGATTACAGTGCGTGGAATTATGAAACTGTACAATGTCAGCCGATCTACGGTCTATAACAAATACCGACCAAAATTAGATCCTATACCTACTAAAGACCAAAAAGTCTACTTCGATTATGAAGAGGTAAAGAAAATTCACGAAAAATTAAAAAACGGAACTGAGAATTTTAACGTAATCGCTTAAACACAACAATATGGAATTAACAATTTTCAACAAAACAGAAAATCAAAAAATGAGCAGTAGAGAAATTGCTCAGCTAACAGGCAAAGGGCAAGTTTACTTTGTAAATAAATTTTTAGCAACGCCATGAATCTCGACGCTAATCTCTCAAAAAGAGAACTAGAGGTTGCTGAAATGATAGCTTTTAGCACCGACAGAAAGAAAGCCGCCGAAAGGCTATTTATATCAGAAGGCACTTTGTCAGCGCACAGTTACAGAATCTATGAAAAGCTGGGGATCAATAAGCAGGCAGAATTAGTAATCTGGTGGATGGTGAGGAAATTAGGAGTAAGAAAAGACCAAATACCTTATTTCAAATTAATCCCAATTATGATAATCTGTATCGGCTTGTTATCCGAAAGAGAAATGATTTGCCGCCGCAGAATGCGTAGTGACCGAATGGAAAGAACTGAACTGAAAATAGCTGCATAATATGGAAAAATTCATCAAAACAGCCGCTAAAGTAGAAATTGAGAGTAGTAAAAAAATACAACAAAATCCAAAATACAACTAATATGAAACTAAAACACTTTATAAATATTGTTCTGATTATTCAAATAGTTTGGATTCTCGCAATTTCAGAAACGCAAAATGTAAAACTTCTATCATGGACTATGTTCTTTCTAGGAATTACATTTTTTGCAAGGGTAAATCACAAGGCAATAGTTCAATTTTTTCAAGAAAAAGACCCAGTATGAGAACCATTGCAAAACTATTAGGCGTAAAAATAACCTTTACAGACCTAATTACCCACGAAACAAAATATTGGTTTAACGGAAAACTTTATTAACGATGCAACATGATATTTTAGAAAAACCTTTAGGAGAGGTTACAGTGAATGAGCTTTTGCAAATATTCTTATTTAAAAAGCCACAGATAGAAGAATTACCATTACCAGAGCCAATACAGGAAGAAATACCAAATGTTGATGCGTTCGATTATGGCCTTGCTGGATTGGGAAGAATATTAGGATGCGGTAAAACTACTGCGCAAAAAATAAAAAACAGTGGTTATCTCGATGCGGCAATCACACACGCTGGAAGATCAATAAAGGTTCACAAAGAAAAAGCTATGGAGCTATATCACAATAATAAACATAGAATTTAAAAATCAAAAAATCCCTTCACAATGAAAAACATATTTCTAAAAAAAATCAGCCTATCCCACTTCAAAGGGATTAAACAGAAAACAATCGACTTCACAAGTCAAATAACAGACATTTCGGGGCCTAACGGATCCGGTAAAACATCAATTTTCGACGCATTTACATGGTTGCTTTTTGGTAAAGATTCTCACGATCGTAAAGATTTTGAAATCAAAACTCTAAATGAAGACGGAAGCACACTCAGCAAAACAGAGCATACGGTAGAAGGATTGCTTTCAGTTGATGGCACAGACCTTATGCTTCGTAAAATCTACAAAGAAAAATGGAGCAATAAAAAAGGAGAATTAGAACCAACATTGCAAGGGCATGAAGTACTTTGTTATATCAATGATGTGCCGAAAAAAGTAAACGAGTATGTAAAGGAAATCAATGAAATTCTTGATGAAATCCTTTTCAAATTAGTTACCAATCCTAAATACTTCGCTGGACTACCTTGGAAAATCCAAAGAGAAATTCTCTTCAAAATTGCTGGCACCGTTACTGAGGAAGAAATAGCACAAACTAACAAAGATTTTAAAAAACTTTGGGATTCCTTAAATGGAAAATCAATTGAGGACTTCCGTAAGCAAAAAGCCGAAGAAAAGAAGCGTCTAAAATCTGACTTGGATGTTATCCCTACTCGTATTGATGAAGTGGAGCGAAGCAAGCCAGAAACACAAGATTTCATACAACTTGGAAAAGATGTTGAAGCAAAAAAAGCAGAACTGAAGCAAATTGATGATAATCTATTGAATATCAACAAAGATTATGATTTGCAATTCTCACAGCTTTCTGAAAAGCAAAATCAAATCAATGCTTTAATCATTAAGCAAAACGATGTTGTTTTAAAAGCAAAACAAGCTTTAAACCTTGATAATTACGCAAATCGTGATAGAAAGCAACATCTTCAAAATGAAGTACGAAAATTAGATGGATTACAGAGAGAAAAAGAAAACGATCTAAAAATCTATAATGAAGAAACCGCGAAGCTGGAGCAAAAAGTAATTGCGCTACGTGCTGAATATTCAGAGGTTTTCTCGAAACAATACGAATCAAGTGACAAAGGTCTTGTTTGTCCTATTTACAATTTCGTTTGTGATTCTGCGAAGGCGCAAGAACTTCATTCTGAAAATAAAAATAAAGCATTACATGCCTTTAATGCAGAAAAACAAAGAAAATTAGATGAAATTAATCAACGTGGTCAAGCTTTAAAAGCCGACATCGAAGATCGTGATGATAGTTTGATTAGAGAGGAAATTCAAGCAGCTATTGAGGTTTTGAAAGAAGTCGAGGCTGAACTAGATGCAATCCCATCAGAAGTCCCTATTGAAGTTATCCCTTCTACCCTTCCAGAATGGACCGCTTTAGAAAATCAAATTACCGAGTTAAAAGCACAATTAACGCAAGTAGCCAAGCCCGACACAACGGAGCAAGCCGCACAAAGAAACGCGCTACAATCCGAGATTTCTGCAATCGTGGGTAAACTTTCAGCAAAAGAACAGATCGAGAAAGCTGACAAAAGAAAAGCAGAATTAGAAGCGGAAGGAAAACGCCTTTCTCAACTAATTGCTGACATTGAAAAAGATGAATATACAGCGCGAAACATGGAGTTTGCCATCATCGAAGAAAGCGAAACCAGAATCAATAAAAGATTTGAGTTTGTTCAATTCAAACTTTTCAATCAATTAATCAATGGATGGACCGAGCCAACATGTGAAATTACCATTGACGGCGTGCCTTATTCTGACGCGAATACGGCTTCACAAATTAACGCTGGATTAGACATTATCAATGTTTTATCGGACTTCTATGGCGTTTCAGCACCTGTATTTATCGACAACCGCGAAAGCGTTACCGAGGTTAGAATGACCAATTCGCAAGTAGTGAATTTACGAGTGAGCTATGACAATGAGTTAACTGTAAAATAATCAAAAATTTAATCAATAACATTTAAAAACCCTTCAACATTATGAGTACAAAAAATCAAGTGCAAGAAGCAGAAAATCAAGTTGCAAAATTAAACCCAGACAGAGGAGCTGTTGTTTATCAAGTAGCTGGTCAAGATGTAAAACTATCTTACAAAATCGTTAGAGATTTCCTAACAAAAGGTAATGGTGACGTATCAGATCAAGATTTAACGCAATTTATTTCAATCTGTAAGTACAACCAATTAAACCCTTTCCTTAATGAAGCTTATTTAGTAAAATTTGGAGCGCAACCAGCGCAAATGATAGTATCTAAAGAAGCATTTTTCAAGCGTGCAGATGCCAATCCTAACTACCAAGGTTTTAGAGCTGGTATCATAATTCAGAGAGATAACCAAATTTTAGAATTAGAGGGAACTTTCAAACTTAAAAGTGATGTTCTTTTAGGTGGTTGGGCTGAGATTCACCGAGATGATAAAAAGTTCCCTATTGTCGCAAAAGTAGCCTTGGATGAGTACGATAAAAAACAGTCTGTTTGGAACGAAAAAAAATCTACGATGATCGCTAAGATTGCTAAAGTGCAAGCGTTAAGAGAAGCTTTCCCAGCACAACTAGGTGCGATGTACACGCAGGAAGAACAAGCCGAAACTATTGAAGCCGAGTATCAAGTTGTGGACAAAAAAGTAGCTACCGAAATTACCGAAAATGCCAATGCAGAAGTGATTGAATTTACTGATGAAAAATCGGAACCGAAAATCCCCACCGCTTCACCAGAGATTGCCTTTCCAACAGATGATAGTAAACCTGGATTCTAATGGAAAACTTCTTTCAAGCAATAGAAAACCATAAAGAAACAGCCATTTATTTGGCTGTTTTCATCATCATTTGTTTAATCAGTTTAAGACGCAAGAAATAATGGAAATAGCGCATAAAATAGAAAAAAAAGAAGCTAAAATTTTAAAACTTCAAAACCAAATTGAGGAATTAAAATTACAACTTGAAAACAAGAAATTAATTGAAGCTGAAGAATTTGCAAAATCACTTTTTGAAAAGGATTTTATATGTAAAACTGATTTTGAAATATACCCAAATTCAATCTTTTATTTTGATGGTGATACTCTTGTTTTTGAAATTGAGGAAGAGGAAGAAGGGCTAAAAGTTTGGGTGAATAAACCAAAGATTTGGCATCATATTATGGTGGATTTTGGTTTGAAGAACTCACAAGTAGAGCAAATTTTGAGAACTACCATAGAGCAGCACTTCAAATTGAAAGATACCATATTAGAAGAGGGTTGTTATAACGATGATATAGAAAGCCACTTCAGATTTAGAGCTGCCACAGCTGAATTAAAATCATGAAACTAACAGTACTAGGCAGCAACAGTAACGGAAATTGTTACATACTGCAAAACGACAATGAAGCTTTGATATTGGAAGCAGGAATAAAATTTTCAGAGGTTTTGAAAGGTTTAAATTTCAATACTTCAAAAGTTGTTGCCTGTATTGTTACTCATGAACACGGCGATCATTTCAAATACGTCTCCGACTTTCTGAAAAGAAGCATTCCGACCTATTCAAGCAAAGGAACATGGGAAGCTAAAAACATAAAATCTGACAATATTCTGGAAGCTGGAAAAGTAGCAAAATTCGGAAACTTCACAATTATTCCTTTCAAAATAAAACACGATTGCAAAGAGCCTTTAGGCTTTTTCATAAATCATCCCGAAACTGGAAATATTGTTTTCGCAACCGACACTTACTACTTGCCAAATCGCTTTGCAAATGTCAGTCATTGGCTGATAGAATGTAATTACAGAAAGGACATATTGTACGCTAAAACACCAGAAGGCTTCAACAAGATTTTGAGAGATAGAACACTGCAATCGCACATGAGTTATGACACATGCGTGAAAGCTTTAGAAGCTAACGACCTCACACCATGCAAAAATATAATTCTGATACATCTTTCTGACCGAAATTCAAACGGAAAAGAGTTTCGGGAAGGAATTATAAGAGAGTTTGGGAAACCGACTTATATCGCCCAAAAAGGGCTTGAAATTAATTTAACTGGAATACCTTTTTGAGATGCTAAACGAAACTAAAACAATGAATCAAGACTCAGGTTACAAGGGTCAAATCTGGCTAAAAAAAGGCGAAAAAGTAAAAGTAATATCAATCAGTGGAAACGCGGCAACAGTCGAAAAAACTAACGGAAAACGCTTTCCTTGTAATATAAAAGATTTAGAATAATGGCAGATAAGAGAATTTCAATTAGTAAAAAAATACGCTTTGAAGTATTAAAAAGAGATGGTTTCACATGTCAATATTGCTCAGCGAAGCCACCAAAAGTACCCTTAGAAGTTGATCATATTATGCCTGTGTGTAAAGGAGGTAAAAACAATATAGATAACTTAATTACAGCTTGTTTTGATTGTAATAGAGGAAAATCTGGAATTGAATTAACTAGCGTTCCAGAAACTATATTAGAAAAATCAGAAGGTAAAAAATTAGCATTAAAGCAATATAAAGAATATCAAAAAATATTGCAAATGGAAAAAATGCAAATGGAAATAGATATCGATTCTGTAGAGATGGTTTATATGTCAATTTTCGAAGGCTATATTTTTACACCAAAATTTAGAATTTCAGTTAAAGATTTCATTAGCAAACTAGGCGTAAATGAAGTTGTTGATGCCATGGAAAAAGCTTGCAATAAAATGTACGACGAAGATCATGCGCTTAGATATTTCTGTGGAATTTGTTGGACTCAAATTAGAGAAAAATTATGAATATTTATGATCTGTCTAGGAACTTTTGGGATTTTGCATTCGAAAATCCAGAAAAAATAAACCCTAATCATTGCGCAATGTACTTTTTTGCAATTGAGCACTGTAATAGACTTGGATGGAAGCAAAAGTTTGGTTTTCCTCGCGCTATGGTGATGGATGCGATAGGGATTAAATCTTATAATACTTTTATTAAAACGCTTAATGATTTGGTTGATTTTGGTTTTATAAAATTGATTGAAAAATCAAAAAATCAATACTCAGCAAATATAATCGCTATATCAAAATTTGATAAAGCACTTGATAAAGCACTTGATAAAGCATTGCTAAAGCATGATATAAAGCATAGTGAAAGCATAGTGAATCGCATTGATACCATAGATAAACCAATTTACCAATATACAAATACACAAATAGACGACGTAGGCGATTTTGAAAATTCGGAAGAAATTGAAAAAGTGAAAAAAGTTTTAAAATCATCACAAATCACAAATGACAGATTTATGATGCAATACAAAATTTCAAAAGATCAACTAAGCTCAAAAATTGATGAATTTGTAGAAAAAAAATTTTCATGGGAAGAAAATGATTGGAAAAATAATGGCGATTTAAAAAAGAATTTCGAATTCTGGTTAAAAACAAGTTTGCAAAATAATAATCCAGGGGCCGCGGCCGAAAAAATTACAACAAATGGAAAATCAAGAAATAATAAAAACACAAACGGAAATTTCAACAATTTCGAAAATCCCAAGAGAAGCCTTGGTGGGAAAACAGCCGCTAGAACCATACTTGCCAGAAGGCTTGCGAATGCAAATAGCAAAATACCCGACAGTGATGGCGGAGATATCACAATCGATGCTGAAATCGTCGAGTGATTCAGAAATTAGCATTTTTGCAGCGAAGGTTTTAAATTTCTTGAATCCAAAATTCCAAGATGAGGAAATTGAACTAGAACTCGCAGAAGCTGAATTATATTCTTTTGCTCGTAATTGTGAACTAACAGCAAGTGAATTTATGATTGCTTTAGAGTTAGCGGCGGAAGGTAAGCTATCCACGATTCCTGACGAAAATGGCAAAAATCAACAAGTTAAACTTTATCGCGAAATCGACAGATTGAAATTAGGAGAAGTTAAAGCCGCCTACAATTATCACAAAAAAAATATTGACAAAAAATACGAGGAAGGAAAGGCTATGTTGGCGAAAGCTTTGAATCCACCACTTGAAAAAACGCCCGAACAAATAAGCAAAGAGCATGATTTATGGCTAGAATCTGAGTGGGAAAGAGTGCAAAATGACAAACCAACACAAGGGGCGATTTTATTTTATGATAAAATTAAAACATTGAAAAATGTTGAAATGATAAAACTAAAATTTATTGAAAATGTACTAGAAAACTTTAAGCCAGAAACGGCAATAGGCACAATTGGCGGCATTCCTAAAATGACAAAAAACGACATAGGGACCTATTTCAAAGAAAGGCTAGTTAAGTCTTTTATTCAGTACCACGATTTAAAAAAACTAACAAAAGATGAGTGGGTTAAATACTGGAAGACATAGATTTCCAACAAGCCTTCAAAATGAGATCAAAATTTATTGCAAGCTAAAACGAGAGTCTGGATCTAAGATTATCGAAATAGCATATTTCTTAAATATTCATCATTCGACTGTAGTTTATAACATTAAAAAATTTGATGATTTTATCACTTTTGATAAAAAATTTAAAAAAGATTTGGAAAAATTTAGATTAGAATTTTTTGAAGAAAAAATAATCAGTTATTGGAAAAAGAAATTGGGCAAAACGAATAGGCATACAAGATGACAACCTCAAATTTTAATGATAAAATCAAAGATTTTGTAAGTGTTCAGAAAAACAAACAGAAACGATTAAAACAACAAGAAATAACAATTTTAAAATTTATAGAAAAATATGAAAAAGACTTTAGATTACGAAAAAATAAGCATTGAAACAAAGGCAGAAAATGACATGTTGCAAATAAATTCACAAGTAACAAGCCTAGAAGAAAACATGTTAAAACATAATAGATTCACACTTGGAACTTACAAACACATTAATTTTTCTGGATTAGTTAAAGTTAAAAGCGTTGAAGATGCGTCATTTGGAAAGTAAGATACAGATAACCTGCGTTAATTGGTTTAGAATCCAATACCCTGCGTTATTTCCATTATTTTTTGCAGTTCCAAACGGTGGAAAAAGGACTATTACAGAAGCAAAAATCCTAAAAGCAGAAGGCGCAAAAGCTGGAGTTTCAGACTTGCTACTACTCCACCCTAACAAAGACTTTAACTTTCTCGCAATTGAGATGAAAACGGAAAAAGGCAAACAAACACCTAACCAAAGAAAGTGGCAACAAGAAATTGAGCAACTTGGATTTGGAAAATACGTTATCTGTAAAAATCTAACTCAATTCACGACAGAAATAAATAATTATCTGAAAAATACTAAGCAGTTTTAAACTTTTTAATTTCAATTGTGGCGAAATGTCATAATTGAAATTATTTTTTTGTAAATTTGTCAAAATGGAAACAACCAATATCAAACTTTCTCAACTCTCTCCAAATGATGGTCAAATTGATGGATTGCCAAAAAATCCCCGATTTATCCGTGATGAAAGGTTTGAAAAGTTGAAAAAATCAATTGAGGAACTTCCAGAAATGCTCGAAATACGAGAGTTAATTGTGATTCCGTTCAATAAGCGATTTGTAATTATCGGTGGAAACATGCGCTTTCGAGCGATGAAAGATCTTGGATTCAAAGAAGCACCGTGTAAGGTTTTGGACGTGAATACACCAGCTAATATTTTGCGGCAAATTTCGATAAAAGACAATGTAGCTTTTGGAAATGATGACTTTGAAGCACTTGCTAACGACTGGGATGAAGCTGAATTAAAAGATTGGGGTATGGAATTTCCTTCATTCGATGATTTTGAAGAGGAAGAAAAAGAACATATCGAGAAGCCAGATGAAGATAACATGATCGCTGTAACGCTTACGGATGAAGAAAAAGAATCTTGGCTAAACGCGAAAGAGCATCTTGGAATTAAAAACGACAAGAAAGCTATTTTCCGATTAATTGAATTCATGTACCAAACTGAAAACGAAGAGTAACTATGAAAAAACTTTTAGGATTAATAACAGCCGCTATGTCTATGCTTGGGTGTTCTGCGGTTTCAAATACGGCTAAATCATCTGTTACTGAGTTATCTAGCAGTATTAACGATTTGAAAGCAACTTCTACAAAGTTGAATTCTGGTAGTTTATTCAAAATCAATAATTACCGTCCGTTTGCAAGCGAATTTAATGGAAAAACTAGCATAGATCCTAAGACCTACGGAATGTACTTTGTTAAGCGTGGAACTCATAAAAGAACGAATATTTAGCATGATAACACCACTAACCAACAGCTTTCTGACAAACCCTGTACCCTTGCAATTATCCTTAAATCTTTGCTCTCATGGGTGCATGTATTGCTTTTCAATTTTGAATAATCCAAAACGAAAAGCGGACATAAAAAAAATACTTTCGGTGCTAAAAAACCATAAAAACCGAAACGATATTACAAGTTTTTTTCTAAAAGAAAAGTACCCGATTTTAATTTCAAACAATGTAGATCCTTTCTCAAAGAATAATCACGAGCTTACTAATCAGATTCTTGATGTTCTTGTTGATTTGGATATTCCCGTACAAATAAACACACGAGGTGGCTACGGATGGCAGGAAGCAAGCGAGAAGCTAAAACCGTCTTTGTGGTATGTATCCGTGCCATACTCGGATGATGACGTTAGAAAGATTTACGAACCGAACGCGCCAACATTAGACGAGCGTTTCGAAATGGTAAAAGAAATCATCAAAAAGCATAAGGTGATGATTGGAATCAACCCTTTTGATATTAATTTTTCAGAAGATCACAAGGATATAATCGATCGATATTCAGAAATTGGTGTTAAGTACTTTTGGGTAAATGCATTTCATCTAACATACAAACAGCAATCTAACCTAACTGAACGACAAAAAGAAGTTTTAGGACCTGAAATATTGGAGCGTGGAGCGAAAAAGAAGTTTACTCTTAAAAATGGTAATACTTCAATTTACCCACAAGAAACAATTGATTTGTACAAAGAGATTTGTGCTTACGCTGACTTCAAGGGATGTACAATAGTTGGCACGCCAAGTGGACATTCAGAATCATATTTTGATGACTTATATTCGGTCTATCCGAAAACAATGCCAACGCAAAATGATTTTTTCAAATGGTGTGAAGAAAATAAGAAAGACGGTGATTTTATTACATTCGCTGAATTTTACGACTTTTTCGCTCCATTACTTCCAGAGATAGAAGGGAATATTTCTTCATACATCTACAACAAGTCAAATTTAACAGACAAGACGTATAACAAAAAAATGCGTCTATCAAATATTTTGCACCCTTATTGGGATAGCAGTGCAGGATTAAATCTAGCAAAGAACTCACCTGTTTTCTCATGGGTAAAAAAGCAAACAAAAAGAAAGTTAGATTGGGTAAAAGATGCTGACGGCGATAGAATGCTAATGTATCATCCAAACACATATAACACTAAAGATTATTTGATTCTTGATGAAAGCGATTAATAAAGATATAATTACAAAAACAGAAATATTATGTGATTTTTTCTGGGATGAAGTAAAGGCAAAGATTTTTCAAGAAATGTCTTTCGCGCAAAAAGAGTCAATAAAAACAAGCATTTTGACTGAATTAGAATCTAAATGCAGTAAAGAAAAAGTGCCTTTTAATTATGTTTTGCGAGTGTTGAATATTAACAAGTTTTATCAAGATATACACACACAATTCGCTAACAAAGCGAGATCGCAGAAATGCTTAAAAGAAAGAGTGTAAATTTTCATGATACGTGTTTTTTGACAGCTGGAAAGACAGCGGAAAGTGAAAGTTTCCTTAAAAGACTGACAGCCGAGAAAGTTCGGCAAACGGAAAAGTGGCGGAATTGGTAGACGCTATAAAGGAGCTAAAACGGGATATGAGCTAGGTAAACAACATGTACTTATAAAAGATTAAGAAAGATTGTCCTTCCTAGCGTACAGGTTTGAATCCTGTCTTTTCCACTAAGTTTTAACCAAAGTTTTCTGCGGTAAATTATTTCAATGAGCGCAAACGAAATAATAATTCCCGTCTTTGATAAACATGGTGACGATGGGAAAGACCATAATTTTTTCGCCTTGTTGCTCGAGTGGTCAAAGGGGGCTGTTTGCAAAACAGATGTTCAGCGGTTCGAATCCGTTACAAGGCTCATACCAATAGAGAGAGTTCTCAGATATCGAAAAGCAGTTATAGGTGGTTAGGTATGGAGCTGAGTTATTGCGTACCAATGTAACGAAGCAAACTTGAAATTCTGATGACAAAGAAAATCATTTGAAAGCCGACAAAGTGCGATACTTAAACGCTGTTAAAGATTATACACTGAGAACGATAAAGATTCAATACTAAGTCTGACAGCTCGGAAAGACGAGCTTTTTTTTATTGAAAAGCAAACGAGAAGCAACCGAGATGTCGGGAAATAAAAATATACAAAACAGTGCTAAAGCAAACACAAACGGATTTGCGCAAAACCCACAGAACATTAACCGTACTGGGGCAAATCGTAAATCTTTTGCTAAAGTAAATGAAGCACTAAAAAAGAAAGGGATTCAAGCTTTAACAAAGAAGCAACTTGTTGAATTCTACACTTTAATTTTCAACGCCACAGAGGATGAGTTGAAAGCTTTAGTAGCTGATAAAAAACAACCGTTAGCACTTCGATATATCATTGCTGAATTGAACGACAAAAGCACCAGAAGCAAGGCAATTGCCGACCTCCGAAATTATATGTTTGGTCAACCTCAGCAAGAAATTATTCAAACAGTCAAAGCGCGCGTACTAACTCCAGAAGAACTTAAAGAATATTTTAAAAATTTAGAAGAAGATTATTAACATGAGAAAAGTTTTAACCAATGAAATTAGAAACGAGCGTTGCAATGCAGCGGCGTTGGGGCTGTTTAATGCGAGTGTTGGAAGTGAAACAAGTATAGAGTCTGTGGAGAAAGATCCATATCAGTTAACAGAAAAAGAAGAAGAGCGTTTTCAAATTATATGGAAGAGAATAAGCCCTACCATAAGAAGAGTTTACAAACTCAGCGAAGAGTTGGCGAGACAAAGATTTGTTCGTAAAACTTTAAATAAATAAATGTCCGAAACTTTAGAAATACGAGATATTGATGCAACAAAAACGTGGGTTTTAAGCTCAACGTTGAACTTCACTCGTTATTTTTTTAAAAAGAATTTCGGAAAAAAATTTATTGTCAATAAACATCACGAGATAATCTGCAACGCCTTAGATAGGGTAATTCAAGGCAAAACAAAGCGATTAATGATTAATCTCGCGCCGCGTTATTCTAAAACCGAGCTAGTAATCAAAAACTTTTCTGCATACGGTTTCGCAATCAATCCAGCTTGTAAATTCATTCATCTTTCATATTCTGCTGACCTCGCAATGGATAACAGTAGTGAGGTGCAAGGCACGGTAACAAGTGAAGCCTTTCAGGAACTTTTCGATTTAGAATTAACTTCTGAATCAAAAAAGAAATGGCAAACATCCCACGGAGGTGGCTTTTACGCGGTTTCTTCTGGTGGACAGGTTACAGGATTTGGAGCAGGAACAGTACAGGAAGAAAGCCATGAAGATGACGAAAAAGATTTTGAAAACTTTATTCCTTACTATGATTCTGAGTTTGCTGGAGCTATTCTTATCGATGATCCAATAAAGCCAGATGATGCGCTTTCAGACCAAAAAAGAGAAGCAGTAAATCAAAAGTTTGATACTACAATTCGAAATCGTGTAAATAGCCGCGATACGCCTATTATCATCATTATGCAAAGGCTTCACATGAATGATCTTTGCGGTTATCTCCAAAAGCTAGAAGGTGTTTTAGGTGTTGACGATGGTGGTGAGTGGGAATTGATAGAGCTTCCATGCTTGTATAACGATGAAAACGGAGAAGAAAAGGCGTTATGGGAACACAAACATACGGTAGCTGAATTGAAAGAAATGAGAGTTAAAAACCCATTTGTTTTTGAAACTCAATATCAAATGAATCCAAAGCCAAAAGAGGGTTTGATGTATGATAGGCCTTTCAAGACTTACACTTTGGGCGTGGTTCCGTACTCTCTTAAAATGCTAAAGAAAAACTACACGGACGTCGCTGATACTGGATCTGATTATTTATGTTCTATAAATTACACGGAAACTGAAAGAGGTTTATTTGTTGAGGATATTTTATTCACTCAAAAGCCACAAGAATACACAGAGCCGAAACATGCCGAAATGCTTACTAAGCACGAAACAGAAATCTGCTACATTGAAAGTAATAACGGTGGTAGGTCCTATGGTCGAAATGTTGAAACGCAAACCCGAATCTTAAAGAATTTAGTGACTGAATTTGTGACCTTTCATCAAGGTGGAAATAAGGAAATACGAATTTTCACGAGATCAAACGAGGTGATGAATATGATCTATTTCCCCGAAGGTTGGGAAAACTTGTGGCCAGAATTCTATCAACATGTTACAACCTACATGAAGACAGGAAAAAACAAACATGATGACGGTCTCGATGTGCTTACCGGAATGGTGGAGAAAATGGGAGAAGATGACGGTGAAAGTGCGGAAGGATATTTTTAAAAAATTAAACCGAAAAAGAAATAAAAATGAAGCTCGACCAAATAAAATCCAACTGGACAAAGACTGATGAAATAGTTTACAAGACTCCAGAAATAAAGTTTAAATCTTTGGAGGAATCCAAGAAAAAAGTAATAGCGAAAAATTAAAGTGAGATGACTAAAGAAGATTTAAAAAAAGCAAACGAGTTGAATCAATCTTATCTACGAGCGGATGAATCTTTTACCAATATTGACAATTGGAAAACCGCGCATGAGAATAGCGAAAGAGACTTAAGCTTATCAAATGTTGATTCTGGATGGGTGACAATTCCTAATCATAGAAAACAAGAAGTTTTGGATTTAGTTTGGGATATTGCAAAAGATCTATATGATAAAGCAAGAGAAGAATTCGAGGCTTTTAATCCAAAATAATAAACTAAAAACTAACCAATAACCATGAATGAGGAATTAAACGAGCTACAAGATTTATTAAATTCTTCCGATAGCTCAGAACTCGAAAAACTTGTCAAGAAGTTTGAAGAAAAACGACCAACGGAGCTTCCAGATGTCGAAGAAATCGAAAAGCAACTTGACCCTAATAAACACGATGTATTTGATAAAAAAAAGCGTGAAGACAAGAAGGTAAAAGCCGATGAAGGTGAAATTGCCGATGCTGGAGTAAAAACAGTTACAAAAGGCGGAAAAACCACGTCAATATCAATGCGATGGGAGAAAGTAGCACGCATAGGATTAGCCTATCAAGAGCAGATTGTAAACAAAGCCGCCGCTTTTGCATTTGGAACGCCTGTAAAGTATAATTCAGATACAAAA
Source organism: Soonwooa purpurea (assembly GCF_053891095.1). Lineage (NCBI taxonomy): Bacteria > Pseudomonadati > Bacteroidota > Flavobacteriia > Flavobacteriales > Weeksellaceae > Soonwooa > Soonwooa purpurea. The sequence goes on along the minus strand of NZ_JBSSMA010000004.1, from coordinate 183,442 downwards.
GATGCCAACGAAATTGCTGTATTGAATGCATTAAAAAGAATCATTCACGACAATAAAATGCAATTCTTTGACCAGGATTTAGCGCAAGAATTATTTGGATATACTGAGGTTGCCGAATTATGGTACCCTATCGACACAGGCGTTGAGCATACTAATTACGGTTTCCCTACAAAAATGAAATTGCGAGTAATTCAATTTAAACTTTCAAAAAAAGAAGAGTTGTTTCCGTATTTCGATAAGTCGGGCGACTTGATTGCTTTTGGTCGTAAATTCTCAATTAAAGAGGAAGATAAAGAAGTAGAATATTTCGACGTATTTACAGCCGATAACCACTATCAATATCGCAAAGATTCTGATTGGGAGCTTATGGATGGTTTTCCTATCAAAATAAACATTGGTAAAATTCCTATTGCCTATGTTCAACAGGAAAAGCCAGAATTTGACAAAGTAAAATCAATCATCGCTGATGATGAAAATTTACGATCTAATTTTTCAGATACCAACGCTTATCATTCTAATCCAACTACGGTTGTAAAGGGAAAAATCAATGGATTTTCAAAAAAAGGGCAAGCTGGTAAAGTTATTGAAATCGGTCAAGACGCTGATGTTCGGTTGTTAGAATCTCAGAACGCCGCCGAAGGTGTTAAAACTCAGCATTTGATGAATCGTGAGGATATTTATTCACTTACACAGACGCCAGATGTTTCGTTCAACTCCATGAAATCAATCGGAAATTTAGGCGCGGCAGCTCAAAAGTTATTGTTCATGGATGCGCACTTGAAAGTTAAGTCGAAAGAAATCTTTTTAGGGCCATTCTTACAGCGAAGAATATCAATTATAAAATCTTTCATTGCTGACTTTAACCAACAGTACAAACAAGCCGCTGAGAACGTAATGATAAGTGCTGAAATCACACCTTTCATCATGGGCGATGACAAGGAAACTGTTGATATTGTTACACAAGCTGTAAACGCAGGTGTTATGTCTAAGAAGCTTGGTGTTCAGCAAATCGCATGGGCGCAAGATACTGATGAGGAATTACAGCAAATTGCAAAAGAACAAAGAGAAGCGAATACATTGGAGATGTTTCCTCCAGCAGGATAATTTTAAATAATAAAAAAAATGAGTTGCAAGGCATTAAAATTAAGTGGTTGCGAGGTTGCAGGTAGCACTTTTCAAGGTCGCAAATTCACATTTACAGACCGACAAATAAATCAAGACACTTTTTCTGCAAAGGTTTATAATTTCCAAAATACTCTAATTACTGAGATACAAGGCGTTAAAAATGCAAATGACGTTTATTTTTCTTTTGACGAATTGGAAAGCCAAAAAATAGGAAGTTATAAAATTGAGTATTGGGCAAATCTTAAAGATATTGCTATTGAAATTATTGCTATTGAAGCTTTTAAAATAAGTTCAGAGCCGTGTGATTGCGCTTATAGTTCTGATGCTAATTTCACACTTGAAATCAAAGAGGAAAGCATAAGTTATTCATTATCAATTTCGGTGATTAATATAGGCGGTAGTGGTTCTGGTTCTGATGGTAAATCGGCATACGAAATAGCGGTTGAAAACGGTTTTGTCGGTACTGAATCCGAATGGCTCGATAGCTTGAAAGGCGATGACGGTTATACGCCACAAAAAGGAGTTGACTATTTCGACGGTAAAAATGGTGTAGATGGTAAAAACGGTACTGATGGAAAAGATGGTGTAGATGGAGCGAAAGGCGAAAAAGGTGAGCAAGGTATTCAAGGTGTTAAAGGTGATAAAGGCGATGTAGGAGAACAAGGCTTGCAAGGGATTCAAGGTTTAAAAGGAGATAAGGGAGATAAGGGAGATCCTGGTACTACCTCATGGAATGGTATTACTGATAAACCAACCACCTTTACACCTTCAACACATACACATACTATTGCACAGATTACAAGTTTACAAACTACTTTAAATGGTAAGGCAGAAAGTACACACACACACGATTCAATCACAGACCAAAACGGAGGTGGTGCATTAAAATTATGGTCAGGCACACAAGCTCAATACGATGCAATCGTAACTAAGGATAATTCAACAATTTATATTATAAAACCATAAAAAAATGAGTTTGTTTAAAATTGGAAATATCAACATAAAAGATGTGCGCTTAGATCAAGCCGAAGCGCAGAAGGTGTATTTGGGTAGCAGTTTGGTTTGGGAGAGGGAGGTTGTTCCAACGCTTGTACCTATTTTAGATTTACCTTTCCAAAATGATTTCACAGATTTAACGGGAACAAACACAATGGTTGCAGGTGGTATGTCAAACCAACCAACCTTTGAACTTTCAGGCAGAAAACCAGGTGAATATTGCGCAGTTTTCAACGGTTCACAGTCTATTAAAACCACTACCAATTTACCGATAAATTCAAATAAGGTAACGATTGCTTTTTGGATTAAAACTACACAGACAAAAGTAGGAAATATTGCTGAGTTATCAACAGATTATAATTTAAATAATGCTTTTCGTTCTGGCGTCAATGGTAAAATTACATTTACAACACATTCCACACCTAGATATAATGGTGGTGGTTCATCATCTGATATAAATACGAATGTTTGGACTCACGTTGTTTTATCTGTTGATAGGAGTTTGGGGGTAAACCAAGTTAAAATATATGTGAATGGAGCCTTAGATTATATTCAGAGTCCCAGTTCAGTAGCAAATATTACGGAAAATTTCGTAAATAATATATTATTTATCGGTCAAAGAGCAGGAAGTTCTTTAGGTTTTAACGGCTCGCTTACCAATTTAAAAATCTACAACTACCCACTCACAGCAGTGGAAGTTTCAACTTTATATAATTCAGAATTATGATAAAATTCAAGACAAAAACGGGAATTGGATAGTTTCGCTTGTAGAAGCTCAATTCCTTCAAATAGGAGATTTTGAGGTAGTCGAATTTACCCCGATAGAAAGTGACGAAGAGTTATGACACCTGACGAAAAATTAAAAACTAAATAACCATGCGCACAACTTTACATTCAGAGATTAGAAACGAGCGTTGCAATCAAGCAGCACTTGGACTTTACAACGCGAGCGTAGCAGCAATTCAAACATATCAAGGCAATGCATTTGATGGTATTAATAATGAACTTAGGTATGATGAGCCAGATATTTACAAAAACTTGATAAAAGATATTGATAGAATCAAAGATGTAACAAATGATACTTTATACCGAGGTTTAGATCATAATTTTACAATGACTTTAAAACAACTCTTTAAAATCAAAGATATCAATGATTTATCAGAACTAAAGTTAAAGCTTGAAGGAAAAGTTTTGAAAGACAAGGGGTTTTCGTCAACCTCTAAAGATTTAAATACAGCAGCATATTTTGCGAGAGATACCGGAAAAGGGAAAACAACTGTTATGCAAATAAGTGGAGTAAAAGAGGGTGTTGATGTACAAAGAAGACTTGGAAAGAGATCTAAAAAAAATGAAAAAGAATTTCTCATAAAGCGTGATTCTAGTTATTTAATTGAAAAAGTCTCAATCAGTAAGACAGGAAAGCTAATATTATATACTAAATATATTTAATTATGGGATTTGAAGCAGATTTTAAATTAATGGATATTAATGATTTTATAAAAAAATTAGAGGATACCATAGAAACAATGCTACATGCAACATTATTACAATTGCAAATTTTTGCTAAAAACAATACTTACTCAACAAAACCATATAAAGATAGAACGAATAATCTAAGATCGTCTATTGGTTTTGCGTTGTTTAAAAATGGGGAATTAATAAAATCATCTTTTTCTAACGCAGGTACCGGAGGACAAGGAGATGGATCTGAGGGAGTGAAAGTTGGCACCGAAATAGCAGGAGACAGTAGCGTGAATGCGGTAGGCTACACTGCTGTTTTTGTTGCTGGAATGAATTACGCTAGAGAGGTCGAAAATAAAGGTTATGATGTTTTAACAAGCTCATTTATGCAATTTGACAATATATTCGCAAATGAATCGGAATCATTAGCGGAAATGGGAGTCAATATTAAACTTGTGACAACAAAAAAGGCATCGTTCGATGATTGGTTATCAGATTTAAAAAAAGGAGATTTGTAAATGCCAGACAAAAGACTCAGCAACGAAGATGTGCAGCGCAATATCGAGCGCGAAAAAACAATCCGACAACTAGAAAAGTTAATCGAGAATAATTTTTTGTTTTTAATCTCGTTGCCACAAGTCAAACAAGCCTTAACAAAAGGGACTGACGACTACTCTATTTTTACAGATAAAAATGTAATCCGAAAACTAAATAAATATCTGAAAGCAAATAGAAAGCAATTCGAAGTAACGCTTCTAAACTCAATTCAAAACGAATGGGATTATGCAAACGAAAAACTTTGGAAAGGATTACGTTCAAAATATGCTAAAACCTTAGATCAAGTTTCTGTTTTTGAAAAGCTAAAAACCATTGCCGAAAAAACGTCCAGAAATAGTGTAAATTCGGCTCGAACTTTCTACAACGAGACAAAAGGCGGTTTAACTATTTCTAATCGTGTGTGGCTCTTGTATGAGCAAATACCAAAAGAAATTGACGTAATGGTTCAAAACGCCATCAAAGAAGGGAAATCTGCCGATGATGTAACCAAAGATCTTAAAAAGAATCTGAAAGAGCCAGATCGCCTTTATCGAAAAGTAAAAAATAAAAAGACAGGAAAACTTGAATGGTCGAAAGCTGCGCAAGAGTATCATCCAGGGCAAGGCGTTTATCGATCATCTTTCAAAAACGCCAATCGTTTAGCTCGAACCGAAATAAACCGAGCGTACAGACACAGCCAATGGCTTAGTATTCAGGACAACCCTTTGGTTAGTGGTTATCGTATCGTTTTAAGCAATAATACCGAAAATCAATGCTCTGTTTGTAAACGATTAGCTGGTGATTATCCGAAATGGTTCTTGTGGACTGGTTGGCATCCGCAATGTCGTTGTCGCATGGTTCCGATATTAATTACTGAAGCCGAAAGAAAAGAACTTTACCGATTAACTTTCATGGGCAAACAAGCCGAATTTAAGCCAAAATTAATTGATAATTTGCCAATCCAACTGAATGATTATTTGATTGAGAATAAAGACCGTATTTTGAGAGCTGCAACGCTTCCGTATTGGTTACAAGATAATAAATCAGTCATGCAAAATTATTTTTAACTTTGTGAAAACTAAATAACTATGCGCACAACTTTACATTCAGAGATTAGAAACGAGCGTTGTAATCAAGCAGCACTTGGATTGTTTAACGCAAGCATAGCCACTGGTAATAATGGAGGGGATAACGAGGATGAAAATGCAAACCTATAGAAAGATCCAGTAAGCGTAAAAGATATATTTAATGATATATCATCAATTAATACGACCACTAATACTATATCTTCATTAGGAACATACGCTAGTGAATTACATATTCAAGTTTCAGAAAGATTAATAAATGAATTAAGGGAGATTGTTGATAAAGACTCTGTTGCTTACAAAATATTAACATCTGATAATAATTTCAGTTTAAGACGAGGGTATAGCTTTACAGATAAACAACGGTGGGCTATTGCTTATGCGCTTGAAAAAAACAGCAAATATGTTAATAAAATTGGAAGAGAAAAGTTTTTAAACCGTCAGATTAGCGAGCGAAAAGCAAATGAAAGTAAAGCTAAATTATCAGCGAATAAATCTGCATCACAGTCTGTTTTGGATCATATTAAAAGTAACAAAGGTAAATTAGGCGATTATTACAAATGGCTTAATACATCTGGGAATCCATTTAGAAAACAAAAGTTCAACAAAAAATACACAATGGAAAGTGCTAACGCATTTCTAAATAAAAAATCAACTTAGTTTTTTTTATTATTTCAGATTGACTTTTTATTTTTTACTGAAAGTCATCATCTGTAAATTTATTATAATTGTTAGAATTTTTTTTATATGGAAAAACTCTGGATTTGGCTTGATGATTTAATTTATGACATCTATTTTGAAAAAATGAGATATTCTTACGGAATACCTTTTGAGATGTTTTTAGCTTTACCGTTGCTTTTGGCGTGGTGGATCTGGAAGTTTTTTAAAAAGTAAAAACCACTCATTTAAGGGTGGTTTTCTGTTTTAAATTCAATTTCTTTTTTAGTTAAGTCGAATACTATGTTCTGGAGTTGGTGAATGTATCCACATTCTATTTCAAGATTATAGTTAACAAAACCATTGTTTATGTTTATTATTATACTACTTGGATTCCAAAAATACCAAGTAATATCCTCTTTATTATATATGTCCTTGCCAAAATCTTTAGAAAATCCCGCATTAATTAGTCTTTCTTCTGTAATAGGGATAGGAGAAAAACTACGTATGTTTTCATAGAATGTTTCACTATTAAAAATACAATGGATATAATCTTTACCAACAGCGATGACTTCAACTATTCCTAATTCAAAATGATTAAGATAATTCCCTATTCTTAATTCTCTAACATCAATCATAGCTTTAGGCAATTCCAAAGATCCACCCATCACTGACTCAACGTCTATTGGAACATCACCAAAAGAAATTTCTTTGATGGAAGGATTGTCGTTTAATAAGTCAAAACCCGCGCTGTATTTCAAATTGTCAAAATTGACATTTGGTATTCTTGTTTCTAAAAATTCTTTACTATCCATATCTCAAAATTACTATTTTTTAATTACAAAATCACTATTACATTTTTTACAAAATAAACCAGTTAAATTTGGCTTTCCCCAGATATTGGTACCGCAATTGCAAGAATATTTTGCTTTTAATCGGTTATACTTCGGTCTAACATCTTGAAAGGATTCAAGGTTGCAAATATTCATAAACTCTTTTTCGTCTGATTCTTGAAACTTTTTAAAAGCTTTCTCAAATGGACCATCTTCAATAATGAAATCCGACATTTGAAATCCTGTTCTTTGACCGCCCGCCATTCCGGTGCTCGACACATCCAATCCGATTGACTGCATTTTATTTGCGAATTCTACATTATGATATCCTTCTGTTGACTGGTACATACCGTGCTCAAACTGCCAAAGGTGGCACATTTCGTGTACAATTGCTTGATGAAAATCAACAGCGTGAAAATTGCTTTCTGGATTAATTGCGATTTCGTGTATAATCTTTCCTTCTTGAGTTTTCCATTTGTTGCGGTAAAAAACGCCAGATGCATTTTTTGCTCCAATTGAAATAACACAACTTGAGAGCTTAGATTCAAAAAGGCTAAAGTTGTAATAGTCGAAAATTTGTGATAAGAATTGATATATTTTTTGGGTGTGATTCATGTTTTAATGCTATTTATTATAAATTCTTTCACGAGCTAATTTGTCTAGTTCTGGATTAGGATTGTTACGAAATCCATAATTGAAAACGTAATTAAATACAGGATCTTTTGACTCTAAAGTGGAAAGGGCAATTATAACTCTTTTGCCATATTGTGAAACTTTAATGTATTCAAATCCATTTCGGTCTTTTTGCACTCGGTAATATCTACCGTTATACTTGACAGTTGGCACTTGACAGTGTGCTGTATTTTGATTTTTCATTTCCATAAATCCTTTGTTTATAGGTGGTTTTGTTAAGTTCGCATATGCGGTAGTTATCTACAATAATTTTTCAAGCCCTTGCTTTTTACGTTCATACCGCTTAAAAAAGTCGTGGCTTCGTAATATTAGTTTAAAATAATGTTAATTGTCCTTTACCCTCATATATTTCTAAAATATTATGGTATAACTGTATTGGAACTGCTGACCTTGTTGCATAATCCATTCTAACTTCTTTTGTTCCTCTTTTACTTCCTACTAAGTGGTCTGTTGTAGCAATGTTTGACTTTTTAAAATATTGTCTTAAACTCATTTTTAAATTACTATAAATTGTAGTTGGTTTTCTTCCAAAATTTATATTGTCGTAACTTGAATAATAAGTTTTGTTTTGATTTCCTTTTAAATTATGATATTTATATAAGTATTTAAAAATTAAACTACTGCTTCCATTCTCAATGCACCATAGTTCAGGTTTAAATTTTTTAATTATTTCAGAAGTAAAGTAAGCCGTTTTCTGTCCTAATAATCTATTTAATCTGTATTTTGGTAAAAAATCATTGCCTTTAAAATTTCTTTGCCAATAAAAATTATACTCATTAAAATTTCTATTAAAATGAATTACATTGCCTATATTAACCATTACCCAACTCTCACAAGGAGGGCTTGCAAATATAATATCTGGTTTTGGTAGTTTTTCTAACTTTTTTAAACAACTTCTTTTACTTAAATCCATTGATATAAAATTATTTGTTATTGCACTTGAACTTGGTAATCCAATAGAATAAACCTCATATTCATCTGAATTTAACTTTTGGGTAATTGCGGTTTCTGAATCAAATAGACTCCAAATTATCTTTTTTTTCATACTTTATTTGTTTTATTGGCTTACGCCATTTTTGCCATCGCTTTTGAAAAAATTACTGTAGATAACAAGTGGTTTTGCAAGATTGCGCTGAAACTACTGTGCAACATAAGCGCAACCTCGCAAAGCCATAAATCGTTATCTGCTATACTTCCGAACTTCTCAACAATTCAGGGGTTTTAAAAGAATTTCCTACTATTTCAAATCCATTTATTATTTCAAAAAATTCGTTCTCAGTTTTTGGTTTGATTTTTAATTCTTCACAGATAACATCAATTACGCATTCTTGATATTCTTCTTCATTACATTTGGTTGGCAAATCGAATAATTCTAAAAGCATTTCTTTTGTGAAATCTTCATTTATTCCTATTCCGCAATAACCAAATGTATCAAGTTCCTCTTGCGGGTTAATTACTATTTCTTGCCACTTTATATATGTTCCATTTTGAAACCTATAAAAAGGGTCATATTCCTCCTGATATTCAGGTGATATAGATACAATTCTAAGTATGTCTCCGTTATTAACTTCAACTCCGTTTTTGTCTTTTAATAAAATATTAATCATTGTTTTACTTTTTGAATTAGTACAGCAGATAACACAGTATTGCCAAAAAACGGCTTGAATGTTATCAGTTGGCGTTTTTGTTTTTTATCTACTCTCGTTTTCAGTAGCTCGTTTTCGGCTTCTTATGCCGTTATTCGGCAATACCCAGCCGTTAGCGGTCATTGCCCAGAACAACCCCAAAAAAATCTACTTTTTAAATTTTATACAACAATTAAAGCTGTTGTATTTGCCTTCTTCGTAATCCAACGAGACGAATTTATCTCCCAACAAGCTTTTGATATATTCAACCTCGAATAAATCAAGTTTTGGCTTATTATAAAATTGGCATTTGACTAAGAAAAATTCATTATCATTTTCAATCACATTTCTTCGTGTTCCGCATAAAATCCTATCAATAAAACCATTTAGGGTTTTTAAATGCTTCGGATATTCTTCATAGACTTTTATTTCGTCAGTTTCTTCGTCTATTTCGTGGCAGTTAGGGCAATAATGATTGCCTTTCAATTCAGCCCAATCGCTTTCATAAGCATTTTCAATAGCTGAACTTTCATCAATCCAAAATGAGTGTTCTCCGTCTTCGTATAATTCTCCACAACGGTTACACTTTACACCGTAAAAAATTTCTGAAATAATCATAATTTTATATTTATTAGTTAATAATTAATTGCAACGAACCGCTAACAAAGTGTTGCCAAAATGGTGGCGGAAGTGCATAATTTGAACATTTTACCGTTGTTCAACGTGAGTGCTTTATTTGGCTTCATCGCTTTAATTTCCACCACTTCGGCAACACTCGGCTCGTTAAATGATAGTTTTGGAATCGTGCATCCTAACAACGCTTTTGATATAATCCCGATTAACGAATCTATTCTTTGATGTTCTATATTCTTCATCAAACATATAGCATTGAATAGTTTCTGCTTTGCCGTTGTGAAAACAAGAAACTAAGTATTGATTTTTAGGATTAAACCTTGCAAAAAAATGTCTGCATTGTTCGTTTTCTAAAGTGAAGCCGTGACACTTTTGCACGTGTTCAAAAAACTGCAATCGTTGGTTGTTATTCATTTTATGATAGTGCCTTTCTGAAAAATCATCAAAACACATTGACCTTGCTATTGGTCTTTCTGGAATAACGGACTCAGCTAAAAACATAAGTTCAAAGAAGTCAATAACAAAACCATCATTTAACATAGGTTTTGCGTCATTGCTGTTTAAGTCTTTTATTTTTAAATTCTGTCTCATTTTTAAGTTTTGTTTTAATTACTAATATTCAGCTTCACATTCAGCAACGAACGCAAAGCCTCTGACCCGTTATCTGCTATTTTTTAAAGACTGCGATAAATCGAAAATTTTGAAACCATTAGATTTCCTCCATTCGACGCCATAGCAATAATTGTCTTTCAAAACATAATCATCGTACCTTGGATAGGTGTTTGAAATAGATGATTTCTTTATGGAACATCTAATATTTATGTGAGGATTTACACATAGATAAGCTGTTTCTGTTTCTCCAACGATTAAAAACTCATTTCCGCCAGATATGCAAATTCTATTTTTCCCTTGGTCTTTATATACAAGAGGCGGCTCTTTAATAAATGCTTCGTTTTGCTTGTATCTTTTTCTTAAAACTTCATTCATAATGTTCAATATTTTTAAGTGTTCATTCCTGCTGAACGTTCATTTTTAGTGAACAAAACAGCAGATAACACAGTATAGGCAAAAGAGCGGTTGAACGGCTTCGGATTGAATTTTCGTCCCGAAAATCCCCTCCTTCGGGTATATGCGAACCGTTATAAGCAATTATACCCAGACATTCGGTTAATTCTAATCTGTAGGTTTTCTCGCTCTTCGTATAATTCGGACAAACGTTTATTGTAGTCAAAATCTTTGTCGTTTTCCATCGAAACTTCAAATCTGTGAATACCATTTAAAACAATCGTTTCTCCTTTTTTAAGTCGAAAAATCATACTGATAGCACCATTTATTGTTTCAACCTTATTTTGCATGTTGATTAATAATCTGTTTGTTTTCATAATTATTATAATTTATAACTGCTTATAACATTGGTTTGGCGCAATGCGGCATTGAATTCTTCGAATTCGCGCCGATTGCTTCTTTCGTCTATTTGTGATTGTGGAAAGTTTCAGCTTATTTCGCCGCACTGACGCCAAGCCTCTTTCCGTTCTACGAAAGTTTTTCTCCCTCCGCTTTCTCAAACTTTGCATTATAGATTTTGTTTGCTTCTTTGATAGCTTTATAAGTTATTTCGCTCCGATTATTCATATAAAATTCTTCCCTAATATTTCTATCTAAATCATTCATAGCTATATGAAATCGCCAAAATCTTTCTTTATAAGCTTTTACATTATCTATGAAAATATAAATTCCAATACTATCAAACCATTCAATTATAAATGAATTCAAAATAATACCTTGACCATCATCATAAAGCCATCTAAGCAATTGTCGATTACTCGCGCCGTTTCTTTTTTCTTTATTGCATTGAGTTGCGGTATACCAAATCTCAAAATGTTGTCTTGCGTTATCTGTAAGTATCATATCAATATTTTTAAGCTAATAATTTGCCCTCGCTAAAAATTTAAAAACCTAAATTATACTTCCGAACGAATCTGAAAGTTTCCGCCTAAATAAAAATGCTTTTCTTCTTTGTATTCTGAGATTAATACGTTTTTATCTCCAGATATTATGGCATCATAATTATTGAAAATACTTAAACAGAAGTCAATAAAATTCTCTCCCATTTCGCTACTAATTGTAATAGTCCAAGATGAATGGCTTTGTTTATTCCAAGCATCTTCAAAATCGTCTTTATAACCATAATCAATGCAGTAATAGAATCTGTCTTTAGCAATCGTCATACGCTTTGTGATTATGTATATTGCTTCTGAATGACTACTATTAAACTGAAATTTTAATAATTCTTCTTTTTTATAAGAGAAACTAAAAATCTTTGTATAAATATCCTGCATTGAAGTAAAGTTCGGTAATGGCATAGAACTTCTTTTTCTATAAAAATTCAATCCCTTTAATTCAACTTCTTCAAATAATTTAAACTGTTCTCTCCATTCAAAAACATCAAATTTTTCATTGTTCATCATAAGGTACTGCCAATGGAATGGGTCAATAGAAAATAAAGCACTTTGGAAAAAGTCATCTATATTACTTCTGTCGTTTGTTATTCCAAATGTTTTTGGGTATCCTTTTTTCATGAAGTATTGAGCGATTGATATAAAATAATCATCGTCATATTTTGATACTGTTCTGAAACCGTTAATTATTAGATTAAATAATTTAATTTTAGTAGTCCTTCCTTTTTTAGTAGTGGTTTGCTTACAGTTAAAATTATTTCTGTAACCATAAATTGTTGCTCCTATTGACATATTGTTTAATTATTTAAAATCCGTATTAATGTTAAAATATCGCCTTTTGCTGGGTTATTTAGCTTATGTTCGTTTACTTCCCAATAATCGGTAATGACATCGTTCTTGGCTGTGTATTCGATTGTATAGTAAATAGAAATATCTCGGATTTTAAGCTTCCACCACTTGTAATACTCGCCATCTTCCATTTTGCCTTTATCTTGAAATACAAATCCATTTTCTGTCAGTTCCTGATCGTTCATATCTCTTTTAGTTTTTAGTACTACAAATATACTTCAATTTGCGACATTTAGCCACAATTGATAAAAATATTTTATTAATTATTAGAAAATATGCCATACTTCATTGAAAATGTGATATAATTTTGTGCTTTAAGTACAAATTATATCAATTCAAAATGAAACAAAAACTTTTAGAGCTACTTAATGCCAAATATCTTGGTAAAGGCGTTCGCAAAGACGGGCTAGAACAGTTAGCCGCATCGCTGTGTATAACTGTAACGACCGACGAAGAAGCACAGGCACTTGTTGATAAATTAACCGATGAACAGGTAACTGAATTTGTTAAAGATTGGCGCAAAGGCGTTGATGGTGAAGTTACGAAGGGGGTTGAAACTTACAAAAGTAAAAACCCGATTCCGAATCCAGAAGATCCAAAAGACGATCCGAAAGACGGTCCGAATCCAACCGACATTGCTACAATCGTTCAAAATGCTGTGAAAGCAGCGGTGGAACCATTTCAAAAAAGACTCGATACAATTGATGAAAACACAATTGTTTCCAATCGATTAAAAACTTTCAATGATAAGTTGGCTGATGCGCCAGAAGCTTTCAGGGAAAAGGCTTTAAGAGATTATGGTCGTATGTCTTTCAAAGACGATGAAGATTTCAACGCGTTTCTAGGCGAAACTGAAACTGATTTAACTGCGTACAACCAAGAAGTAGCCAACCAAGCCAACGGAGGTTTTAGACGTCCATTAGTTGGTGGTGGTAATGCAGGTGGAAAGAAAGACGAGCCTAGTGCAGCGGTTAAGGAGTACATAGCCGAACAGACTGCAACAGGCGAAGCCTCTAATCCACTTGGAGGCAAGTCAATTTAAGTAAAGTTTAATCAAAAAAAAGTTATCAGAGATGCATATCGAAAGACGACAAGAAGAAGGCGCGCAGAAAATTGCGATTTTTCATAAAGAAGCTGACATCCCCGGCGGTGTTACGGTAAAAACAACAGGCTTAACTGCTGATATTTTACCCGAAGCAACGCTTATCACTCGTGATTCTGGGAAGCTATGGAAAGCTATTGCAAGCGCAAAAGTTGTAGAAGCCGCAACCACAACCGCAACCGATTACATCGTAGCAAAAGGCCATTTGTTTAATGTTGGTGATAAAATCAACAAAACAGGCACAACAGACGTGAATATCACAGCTATTGACACTACCGATCCATCCAAGGATAAAATCACAGTTGATGCGACGTTAGGAGCAAAGGCTATTAACACAGCACTTGTCCAAGGTGGCGAAGGGCAAGCTTTAGCTATTACAGGAGAAGCACAAGTTATTAATAAAGGCCGGAATTTACCTGTATCTGCTTGGGTGAGGGCTACTGTTAATTCAGCTATTGTTCCAGAGCCAGCAAATAAACCAGCTGGCGTGATCTATATCACAAACTAAGAGGGGTAAAAACTAATAACCATTTAAAAACTATCAATCAAAATGATAAATCAAACTTTAATGCAGGGATTGCAAGAAAAGGACATGCAAGGTGTGATTAACTCATACAACTTGAAGCCTTTCTACTTCCCTACTCTTTTTCCTTTGAAGGAAAACATGACCTTATCATGGAAAGCATTGGAAGCCACTGTGGGGCTTAAAATTGCGGGTGATATTGTCGCGCGAGGATCAACTATTCCAAGAAAAGTTCGTGAAGCTATTGGAAGAATCGGTGGTTCTATTCCGAAAGTTGCTATTTCTCGCGAAATGGACGAAAACGAGCTTAACGAATACGACATTGCGCTTGCGCTTGCTGGAGGAAACTCAGATTTAAAAGCTATCGTAGAGTTCTGGGCAAATGACATGAATTTCTGTTGGACTGGGGTTGCCGCTCGTGTTGAGTGGATGGCATTGCGCCAAATTTCAACAGGTAAAATCAGTCTTTCTCAGGAAGATAACCAAGGGGTTGTTACTGAGTTTGATGTTGATTATCAAATTCCTGATGCGCAGAAGCAGGGTGTTGCTAAGAAATGGTCCGCAACAGACGCAAAACCGATTTCAGACTTAGTGAAAATCAAAAAAGCTTTGAGAGGGAAGCCAATCAATCCAAGATTCGCATTTATGAATTTGAATACTTTTTCAACATTCGTAGAGAATGATGAAGTTATCAAAAAGTCAGCATCTTTTGCTCAAAACGCCTTAGGAATTTCACAGACACCAGATTTAGCAACAATTAACGCGATGCTGGCAAGAACGCCATTCTTAGATGGTATGCAAATCAGAATTATCGATCAAGATATTACTGTTGAGATCAATGGAGAAAGAAAAACTGGTAATCCATTTGAAAACGATGTTGTGACGCTTGTTGAGAGTGAAACTTTCGGAAACACTTATTGGAAAAAGCCAATCGACATGACGCTGACAGGTTCTGCTGCCTTGAAGGTTATGAACGGTCCTATCATGGTTAAGAAATTCTCAACTGAAGAACCTGTAACAGAGGTTACGCAAGGGATTTCTAACATTTTCCCAGCATGGAATGGTTCTAACAAGTCTATTTTGTTAGATACTGAAAACGCAACCTTCACAAAGTAGAAAATGACTAATAGAGAGTACATAAGGAATCTAACGTCAAAATTTGGCGTTTCCGATGTGGATGTCGAAATGTTGCTTGTAACGCAGCAATTAGACGGTGATGCAAGCGTTGATGTTATCGCTTGTAAGAAATCTGCATACAAAAAATTCTCAACGTTGATCCCATTAAAAAATGTTTCAGAAGGCGATTATTCCGAAACATGGAATTGGGAAGGATTAACCTTGTGGTATTCTCTATTAGCCAAAGAACTAGGTGAAGTGGACGTTATCTCGGAGCTTAATGCTCCAGATGACGAAGTTAATGACGCTAGTTTTTATTCTTAGAAAAGATGGCGCTGCACCCATATTACATATATTATCAAAAGCCAGGAGCAGAATCTTCACAAGATGAGGAAGGGAATTTTGTTGATGCTTCTGCTCCACAATGGCTTTATTATGGAAAAGGTCGCGATTCTGTCAATTCAAAAGGGCAAATAAAACAGCTTTCTGATGGTTCATCATTCGTTTTTAACGCGATTATCTATGCTACAAAGAACAAAACTATTCTACAAGAAGGTACACCGATTTTGGTCACAACCGAAGAAATAAAGGATTTATCATTGATTGATGAAAACTTTATTGAAGAAGGTAAAAAAACAGGTTTGGTAAGGATTGATAAACCAAGTATTGGTTTCAGTTTAAGCCAATTAAATACGAGAATTTGGGTATGAATTCGGAACGATTAACAGCAATTCTTTTTAAAATCTTAAACCGAAGCACTGAATTTAAGACTGCATTAGGTGGAGGAATTTACAAAGGTTCTTTTCGGCCTATGGACAGCCTAAAAGATGACGCTTGTGTAAATGTGTTAGCCTTAACGCGTGACAATCCACAAATCGGAATGGCTAATGTAAATATTTACGTCGGTGATTTAAAACAAAGCATTAATAGTAAAGAGCAAAATGTACCTAATTACCAAAAGTTAGAAAATCTTTCTGACATAGCTACAAGATCAATATCAGAAGCTTTGACAGCCGATGAATTTAAAGATATCGGTTTTACAATTCTTGAAGATAAAACTTGGAAAAACGAAGGGAATAACCGTCCAGAACATTACCAAAATTTAAGATTACAATTTACAATTCCAAAAAACTAAAAAAAAACAATAAATAACCATGGCAACATTATTCACGTACGGTCTTTCACAGATCAATTTTAATGGTACTAAGGTTGGGATGACTTACAAAGACACTTGTAAGTTAACGCAAGATGCTCCAGATGTCACTGAACATTTCGAAGAAGGGGTTTCTTCTCCAGCTATTAAGAATAAAGAGAATAAAATTCCAAAATTAGAATTTTCGATTATGAATCCTGATGCGCAATTTTTAAAAACGCATTTAGGGGGTGACTACGATGCTGCATCTAAAACATTTGGGTATGACGGCACTAGCGTTGTGGCCAATGGAGAATGGGAAATTTTACCCAAAAAAGGCTTTGAAAGCATTACTATCGCTAAAGGCGATGCTGATGTATCAATTGATTTTGAAATCTCGGACAAAGGTTTGCTTTTAGTAAAATTCGTGGTAACACCATTAACTCCAGACGATCCAGATGTAATGCCTATTACTTTTAAGGAGTCGGCATAATAAAGCTTAAATACCATAATAAAAGTCCATCCGAATTGGATGGACTTTTTCTAAATAAAAAACTTAATAACATGTCCTTAGAAGAAAGAAAATCAGAATTACTTCGATTGATTAATGATGGGTTTGTTTTTGAGGTTGTTGAAAAAAAACAAGTTCAAAAACACATTCTTGCAAAACCAAAAACGATTGAAGTAAAGCATGAATTCAAGATAAAAGAGCTTCCCTATTCAACATTAGATCGCATTAGTCTTTTATCGCTTGAAATGGAGCAATATGCTACCGAAACAAATGAAAAAGCACTAAAACGTGAAGCTGTAAATCATCGCCTTTCTATGGCTAAGATTATCGCTATTGCTGTTCTATCTACTAACTACACGGAAAAAGGATTTAACAGGTTAACTCAATTATTCTATGATTTTTTAAAGCCTTCCGATGTTAATCGAATTTGTCAGCTCATAGATATAGCTTCCAATTTAGGGGATTTTATAAACTCTATCCGTCTTGTGACCGCCGCCAACACAGTTCAAAAAGAAAAAGAAGCGGAACGGATAGATCAGGAGTCACAGGAATTGTTAGCACAGTAGGACAAAGGGCTGCATTGTGCGAGAAGTTTGGATGGTCATGGGATTATGTAAATAATCAGATTCCGTTCAACACATTGCTCAAAATAATGGCAGATTCTCCACAAATAGAAGATGAAGAAAACACCGATGATTTTGATTTACAGGAAATGAGCCATTCAGACTTAATAGCTCAAATTAATCAGCAGGTTTTAAGCAACAAAAAGTAAACAAAGATGGCAGAAATAACAGGCGGAGCGATCAAATACACAGCCGAATTAGATATTTCCCCATTACAAAATGGGCTAAAAGATGGTGAAAAAGGCGTTATGGGCTTTTCTGATGTGGTGGAAAAAGCAGGCGAAAACATTGATAGTGCTTTTGTTGAAGCTTTAAAAACTATTGAAGCACAAAAAACGGCATTAGCCGAGTTGCAGAAAAAATATGATGATCTTCAAAAAACGTCAACAAAAATTGGAAATGATGAAGAAGTAGCGGCTTTTACACAAGAGATTAATCGACTCAAGGAAGAAATTGATTTGTATAAAAATAAAATCAATGAAATGAATATTGTTTTAGAGTCATTCAGCAATAAAAATGTCAATCTAACGCAGGATCTTGAAGAAGTCCGCGAAAAAATAGTTAAAACCACTTCTGAAAACTACACTATTGAAGCTATTGGCGTAACAAAAGAAAATATAGTTATCCAAAAGCAATATATTAAAGAACTGGAGTCACAATTAAAAGAACTTCAGAAAACCATTGACGGCATGGCACCTAGTAAGGCTAAACTTACTGTAATGGGAGAAGCGTCTGCGATAGCTAAAGAAATTGAATTAGAAAAAAAGGCTTTACTAGAATTAGAGGAAGCTTTACGTAATACGGAAAAAGAACATATTTCTTTACGTGAAAAATTATCGACTGTGCGTTCAGAAATGGAAGCGTTATCAGCAGATAACAAAAGAAATACAGCTGAATATAATGAGCTTAAAGAAAAGGCTCAAGAATATTCAGCGCAATTAAAACAAGTTGCTGACGATTTAAAGCCAAACATTGATAATCATGATAATCTTCGCGAAAAACTTTCTTCTGTAAAAACAGAAATGGAAGCTTTAATGCTTTCCGGTAAAGGACAATCCGAAGAATATGAAGAATTGAAGGGAAAGGCCCAAGAGTATTCTCAAATGATTGTCCAAGTCGCTAAAGATATTAAGCCGCTTGAAGAAAAAAACACCACGTTACAATCCAAGCTACGTGCTGTAAAAGAAGAAATGCTTCAATTGGCTGCTGCTGGCGAAAAAGATTCAGCGCAATATAACGAATTGCGAAAGCAAGCTATCGCGTACCAAAGTGAGCTTCAACAGATGAATAAAGAATTAAAGTCTTTATCAGGAAGCACTAGCATCACCGCGATGGTTAATTCATTAGGATTATTGTCTGGAGGACTTTCTGCCGCCAATGGATTTATGGCAATGTTTGCAGGTAATAATGAAAACCTAGACAAAATTATGGTTCGTTTGCAGGCTACAATGTCGGCGGCGATAGGTATTCAGCAAATCCAAAATAGTTTAGCTAAAGAATCTGGCGTTATACAGTCCGTTGTAGCAGTGCAGACTTTAGCAAAGGCGAAAGCCGAAGCATTAGCGACAAAAAATACAATAGGTGCTACAATAGCACAAAGAGCTTTTAATCTTGTTGCAAAAGCTAATCCTTATGTTTTATTGGCTACTGCTTTGGTTACTGTTGTAGGCGCGTTAGTTATGTTTTCTGGTAAGACTAAGAAAGCGGCAGAAGATCAAGAAAAACTAAATAAAGCCACAGCAGACGGTGCAGCCGAAAGCATTGTTAAGTATAAGCAATTACAAACAGCTTGGAATGCGCTTGGTGGTGATTTGAAGAAGCAACAAAAATATATTGAAGAAAATAAAGATAAATTCCATGATTTAGGCGTTGAAATATCCAATGTGAATGAAGCTGATAAGTTTTTAATACAACAATCTAAAGCTGTTGAAAATGCATTTATATTGCGTGCTGAAGCTGCTGCCTACGCTCAAATTGCTGTTGAAAAATATAAAGAAGCGATTTTAGCCGATAAAGAAATAGAACAATTCGACAAGGATTGGGAAAACGCTGGTTTTTTTGGTAAAATAGGACTTGGAGCAAAGGCGGTTTTTACAGGTCTTGATGACAAGAAAGGTAGTAAACTTAGAGCTGATGCAGATTCAGATATTAAGGTGCAAACTGATAAACTTTCACAAGCTAAAGCCGAAATGGATAAAGCTGCGAAAGAATTAAGTAAATCGACAAAATCACCCAAAACCAAAACGGCTAAAAAGGCGGCTGACGAGTTTCTTCCTCCTGGTTCTGTTGCTGAAATTCAGAAAAGATTATCGGAAATTGATAAAGCACTTTCAAAAGCAACTGGCGACAAACAAATTGCTGATCTAAAAACGAAGCGTATTGCTTTAGCTAAAGAATTGGCAGAAGCTGAAAAGAAAATCCAAATACAGAGCTTACAACAGCAATTTTCGGAAAGTCAAAAGTTATGGTCTGATTATTATTCAACGATCGAAAGCCTTGGAAAACCGACAGCTGACAAAATTTATGGTGATCTACTCGCAAATGATTCTTCCCAATTTGAGCAATTGCAAAAGAAACAGCAAGAACTTTTGGCGAAAGCCAACACTACCGATAAAGATGGTAAATCTTTAATTACTGATGAAGAAAAAGAGGTTTTAAGCGAGGTTTCCCAAATAATCGATGAGATGTTGGGAAAACAATCACAATTAGACCAATTTAAGAAAAATGTCGCTGACACTCTTTCTACGATGGCAACAGAAGCGGAAAAGCTGCAATATTTGAATGATAAAAAATCGACAGCTTCAAAATACAGCGGTGAGTATGCGTATGTTGTAGAGCAGGAACGCGCAATACAAGACCAACTACGTCAGCAATACCAGCAATTCCTTAACGACCATAGAAGCTTTGAAGAGCAGAAAGCGATAATTACTGAAAGGTTCGCAAAAATTCGTGAGCAGATCGCAAGTGATGAAACTTTATCGGCTTCTCAAAAAAGTGATGCTATGGCGAAAGCAGGGCAAGCAGAAGCAGACGAGTTTTCTCGTGCTTTTATGGATAATATTTCAAACAATCCAGCATTCAGACAGGCTTTTGCAAACGTAGAGCGAATGACGATTGATTCATTGAAACAACTACGTCAAAAATTAGTTTCTGAATTTGAAAATCTAAAAAATAGCGGTAAAGCTACTCCCGAAGCATTAGAGCAATTGCGAATCGAGATTGAAAACATAGATAGATTGGTCGCAACCAGAAACCCATTCACAGCAATTAAAGATGCTATAAAAGCTATTGGCGATGAAAGTTTGACAACGGCTGAAAAGCTAAAAGCTATTGGCAAGGCTGGATCAGCAATGAAAGAGCTATCTGGAATGATTACCGGATCAATCAATGATATTAAAGGTATTGCTGATGATTTAGGATTAAGTCTAGATAACGCCTTTGGAGACGCATTAGAAAAGGCGCAAGGAGTACTTGAAGGTATCGGACAAATGGGCGAGGGATTAGCAACTATGGCAAAAGGAGATCCTATTAGTGTAATCACTGGAGGGATAAAAGCTATTGGCGGTATTGTAAAAGCTGTGGGTTCTCTTTTCAACAATGACCGAAAAAAAGAAAGAAACATTAAAAAATGGGCAAATGAAGTCGCAAATTTAAAAGAACAATATGAGCAACTCCAGCACGCTATCAATAAAGCATTGGGAGAAGATGTCTATAAAAACCAACTAGATCAAGTTAAAAACCTTCAACAGCAACAAGCGAAATTGCGACAAATGATTAGCGAGGAACGCAGCAAGAAAGATACTGATGACGGTAAAATTGCTGATTGGGAAAACCAGATCAGACAAATGGATAGAATGATTGATGATATACGCGATAATATCATTAAAGATGTTCTTCAAACCGATGTTAAGCAACTAGCTTCTGGACTTGCTGATGCATTAGTAGATGCTTTTGAAAAAGGCGAAGATGCGGCAAAGTCACTAGATAAAGTTGCAAATGATGTGTTCAAAAACATGGTGAAGCACGCGCTTCAAATGAGAATGCAAGATGGTTTACAAGATGTCTTAAATCAAGTCTTAGCGGCTGCAGGTTTTGATAAGAACGGAAACGGATCATTTGCA
This sequence comes from Soonwooa purpurea, assembly GCF_053891095.1. Classification (NCBI taxonomy): domain Bacteria; kingdom Pseudomonadati; phylum Bacteroidota; class Flavobacteriia; order Flavobacteriales; family Weeksellaceae; genus Soonwooa; species Soonwooa purpurea. The sequence goes on along the minus strand of NZ_JBSSMA010000004.1, from coordinate 161,862 downwards.
GGATTCTCACCAGAGCAGATAGCCTATTACAAAAATCTCATTGCGCAGGTTGGATTACAACAACAAGGCTTTCTTGATGCTTACAGCTCATTATTTGCCGATGGTGTTTCAGCTTCAAATCTTGAAGGCGCTATAAAAGGCGTAAGTGAAGAAACGGCTTCTATCATAGCAGGTCAAATGAACGCTATCAGAATTATGCAAGCGGAAGCCTTACAAGGGCAACAAAGTGGATTCGACTTAATGCAACAACAACTTAGCCAACTCGTAATGATCGAATTTAACACGAGATATTTACGATTGATTTACGCCGCAATGGGAAAGTCAAATAACGATGATTTGAGAGCTAACGGATTAATTTAAAAAACTAATAACCATGGATATAGGTAAAGAAATAGCTTTAGAAGCAAAAAAATACACGTTGTGCGATCCTTGGTACAAAAGAATGCTAAAAATTACGCAATTTAAAGATTTAGCAGACATGTATTTTCTTGGTGATGATTGGTCAATGAAAAATGATTTTCCGCGATTAAACATGCTAAGAAAGTACAAAGGAGGTGTTTTGCCTTATCAAATGTATGTGGATTTTATGGGTGTCGTAAATAACATTTCAAAAGGTGCATTTTTCGGAAATACAGAAGCCACAATCGAGATTTCAGATTATGAAGTTTCAAAATTAATTATACGTCATAATTCCACTGTAAAGCTAATAGCAAAAGGAAACGCTATTGTGTACATAAATGCATTAGACAACGCTAAAATAGACATTCAATGTGTTGAAAACGCACAAGTGACAGTCTATAATTACAGCAAAAACACGAATATAACAACTGGTGTAGGTGTAGTAAATGTTAAACCTTCAAAATTTAAAGAATAATGAGTGCTTTAGTTTGGAGCTTAAACGGTAAATATTTTAAAGATTTCGGCGTTAGCGTTTCCTCATCCGATGGATTGATGGATAAGCCGGCTCAAAAAAAGACCGACACCTACGATTGGCCAGAATACAACGGATTGGTAGTTGACACATCCAAAAAACCAAGATACGGATCGAGAGAGATTCAGATATCTGGTTGGGTCGAAGGATTGGATTGGGCGGATATGAAAAGAAAATTTGATGCCTTGTTTTCTGAATTTGACAAAGCTGGAAAACAAAGACTTATTGTCGATGGGTTTGGTATATCAAGTTTAATTTTTGATGTGAAATGTGAAGATAAAATTGAGTTGCTAAAACGATTCAAAAAAGGTAAAATGATTGGTTTTTTTAAAGCAAAAATGACCGAGCACTCCCCTATTAAGAAAGTTTTATCTATTGCAAATCCAAACTTACAATTATCTTTCAATTCACCTAAGTGGATAGATGTTAATATAGATGGTGCCATTGAATCGCATAAAGGAGTCGTTAATATCAATAAGACATTGCCAAATAGAAGTTTGACTCACTATAATTTTGGTGGAAGGAATTATTTTGGCTTAACTACGATTGTTCAATCAGATAGTGGCGTTACGTTCGACGACAGAACAAATAAAAGTTTTCACATTTTAGGAATACCAGAAGGAAATCGAACTGTAAGATTTTTAAATACAATTCAATCAAAAGGAATTTGGACAGTTTCATTTGATGCGTGGGGGGAATATCCGAGTCAATTTAGTATTTATTCATTCGATAGTACTGAAATGCTTGTGAATGTAACCGATAATAAGCAAAGGTTTGAATTTCAATTCAATGTAATAACTCACGATGAAACGATTAATTATTTTGATATTTTCATTGGCTATGCACATTATTATTTTGATAATTTCAAGATTGAAAAAGCTAACAAAGCAACCGACTGGACGCCAGCACCTGAGGATGTGCATTTCATCACAATTGCAGGTAATATTGACGAAATAACAAACTTAACTACAAATGCAGATGTATTATGGGAGAAATTGTAGTTAATCAAAAAGGAACAGAATTAAGTCTTAATGCTTTATCACCTTTATCATCAATTGTAAAAGCAGAACATGTACAAGAGTTGATGTCGTTGGATAGATTGGAAATTAGCATACAATCGAATGCGCCTATTCAGTTTTATATTGGAGATTTTATCGAGCACGAAGGTAGGAGATTTACGCTAAATCTAAATCCAAAAGTAAATAAACAATCCGAAAGTAAATTTCAATATGATTTGGTTTTTGAAGGTGTGCAATATGATTTGATTAGAAAGGTATATTTTAATTATGACGCGAGCGGAAATTATACAACAGGTGATTTTCCGTTAACAGGAAATATACATCCATTTCTAGTATGCCTTATTAACAATGCGAATCGCGATAAAAAACCTTCTGATTTCACATGGATATTAGGTGATTTTCCTGCAAATACAGATACTAAAACAATAACATTCAGCAATACTAATTCATTAGCGGCTTTGCAAACGATTTGCAAGGATTTTGAGTTAGAATTTGACATTGTACAGAATATTCAAGCAAAAACAAACACACTTCATATTCGTAATGTAGGAGTAGTTTTGCCTTTCACTTTTGAGTATGGATATAAAAATGGTCTATACTCGTTGAGAAGAGAAAATGTATCAGACGCGCAAGTAACAACAAGGCTTTATCCTTTAGGAAGTACCGAGAATATACCTACTAATTATCGTGATTTTTCGCCACGTTTGAAAATGCCAACATCTTATGGTAAAGACTACATTCAAGATGATGCAAAAGTTGATTTGTATGGGCTTAATGAGGAAATTATCAACTATGACGATATTAAACCGACATTTAAAGGTATTTTATCAGCTGTTGGAACCGTAATCAATAATAATAACACATTTGATATTGTCGTTAGTAACATTGATTTTGATTTGAACGAAACAAAGCCAGATGGCTCGACAAAATATCTTATTCCAGGAACGCCCGCAAGGATTCACGTCAACAAAGGAAATTTGGCGGGTTATGATTTTGAAATTCATAAGTATGTCCACGCTACAAAGACACTTACAGTAAAGCAATTTGCAGACGAAAGAGGACAGAAATTCCCCGACTTAGCAACGGTTTTTAAATTTGCTATTGGCGATGAGATTACCTTGTTAGACATCATCATGCCACAATCTTATGTTGATATTGCAGAAGCGAAATTACGCGATAAAGCGATTGAAGATTACGCTAAAAAAAGCCAAAACAATGTAAAGTACTCATTGGATATTGATCCTATGTTTTTTGTTGAACTTGGATATACGGAGTTTACGAAAATTATAGGAATTGGTGATTATGCTAATGTAAAAGACAGTCAATTATTAGTCAATAAACAAAGTAGAATTATATCATTAAGACGTGATATGATTAATCTTTTAAAATATTCAGCAGAAATATCAGATACTTATGAAATAGGCATTGTTACGCAGATTTTCACGGAGATAAATACCATAAATACGCAAATACAAAGTCAGTCGCAAATCAGCGCACAAGCCATGCTATCTGGTTATCGCAGAATGATGGAGTTACAAGGGATGGTTTTTGATACAGATGGTAAATTCGACATGGATAATTTCGCCGCTGGTTCTATTACTACCACTATGTTATCCGTAGGAGCAACAAGTCAGCAATTAACTTTAAAAGACGTTATTTTCACACCAAACAAAGATGGTAATGTAAATAACATAAGTATTTCGGCTGGCTCTCTTATTCATTTTTCTATTGACCCTAGCGGAATTAAAACTTGGAATTTATCGGCTTTGAATATGACAGGCTTGCTACCATCGCAATCTTATTATATTTATGCAAGATGCGCGAGAAGCACTAACGTAGGGACATTTATTGTAACCACAGAACAGCGAAAATTTGACCAAGAAGATAAGCAGTATAATTTCTTGTTAGGCGTATTATTCCAACCGCAAAACGGTGTTAGATTGATACATCTAAACTATGGAGCTTCTTTTATTAATGGCCGCGTAATTACGACAGGTAAAATTACTTCTATTGATGGATTGAATTGGTTTGATCTTGATACTGGAGAATTTCGGGGTAAATTTATTTTTACCGATGGATCAAACGTACAAACGTCTGTTAATAATGCTAGTAATGCAGCAGCGGCGGCACAAGCAACAGCAAATAGTGCTATTAGTCAGATAAACGATATAGGAAGTGACAATAAGCTAACGCCAAGCGAAAAGCAAACATTAGTAGTTGAATGGAATAGAATACAAACAGAATATTCGCAAAATTCATCAATAGCAACAACATTAGGTTTAGCGATTACGACTTATCAAAATGCTTATAATACGCTTAATTCATATATCACACCTTTACTTTCAAACTTAACGATTACATCGGATATCGTAGGAACAACTTTTAGAGCTAATTTTCAAAGCTATTATACGCAAAACGTATCAATAGTTACTTTGATTGAAAATAAAAAAATTGAAAACATCCAAGTTGGCGGTCGTAATTATTATAATAAAACAATCATTTTAGAAAACGATGGTCTTTTAACGAGAACCGAAAATGATTTTAAAATTATTGGTAAAAGTTCTGGAAATTCTCAAATAAGATTTAAAAAAGTTATTAATTCTGATGGATATTGGACGGTTTCTGGATTCGTGAAAAATACTTTTGGCGAAAATTTAACCTTCAAAGTTGCTGATTTTAGCAGCCCTTATCAGTCTTTTTCTTTTGTCGGAGATGGGGAATGGAAACGTTTTGAAATGACTTTTAATATTCAGGGTTATTCAAACTCTCTTAATTTTTTAGATTTTGCTGGAATTGCAAATTCAGAATATATATTTGAAAAAATAAAGATTGAGAAGGGTAACAAATCGACAGATTGGACACCTGCGCCTGAAGATGTGCAAGCGCAAATTGACACTAACACTATCAACACTGCAACAGCCTTAGCACAAGCAAATAATGCTATAAACACAGCTAATAATGTAGCTAATTTGACAAGTTTTTTACAAACATCTATACAAGGTAATGTAGTTGGCACAGGAACGCTTTTAGTGGGTGATGTTTTAGGAGCAAATGCAATGATTTGCGGTGTTACGGATCGACCAAATGGAGAATCAATAAGATTTGGAGCGGGTAAACCATACGATCAAAAGTACAATTCACCTTTCCAAGTCCTCGACAACGGCATGGTTAGATTTGTAAATCCCTCAAATGGACAAACCACATTTCAATTAGGATATAATCAGAATACAGGAAAGGTTGTTTTTGATATATACAACGAAAGCGGAATAAAGGTAGCCACAATAGGCCCGAACGGAATTGAGTTTACAGGCTATATTCCTGAAAGCTACAAAAAATACAACCTTAGAAAATTAATAACTACATCATTTATAAAATCGGATATAGAGTCCGAGATGCAAAATAAGCTAACAAAATTTTTGATAGGACAAGCACCACCGCCAATTACTCCAGATAACAATTGGAGACAATATAATATTGGTTCTGTTACAAATTATACAGCATATAGCTATTATGAAGGTAGAAATTTCGAAAGTGCTGACAATGCACAATATGCTGGTTTTTATCCAACCGCTAATAAATTTGATAGTCATATACCTAATGGTATTTATGTCCGACAATTTATTTTAGAAAACCAATATACTGGTAATCTAAATGGTAATCCAATCAATCCAGGAGATTCGGTTAATTACCCAACAGAAGCGTGGAAAATTGAAGATGGAAAAATAATAGGTTCTATTATCATTTACATAAACACTCCAATAAGCTCAACTGCAACAAGGTCAACAGACTTCCCTATCGAAGATTACGAACAATAAAACTAAACTATAAACAATGGAGAATTTAACAATTTTAAACAAACAAACGAGCGTAAATGCTCAAGAAATAATCTTGGATAACACCGTAGATTATTCATGGACTACTACAAGTGATGAATCAGCACCAACAGCCATAAATTTTTATGTTAAAAGAGGAGTTGCAGGATCTGAAAACTTCAACGGAAACAATGTGATACAAGGAGAGTTTTACTCATCTGGCAATGGATTTAACGTTAGGAATAGCGGTTTTCAATTTGGCGATGAAGTACTATATCTTTCTATTCTCGACACATGTCAAGCAATTTGTGCTGGTGATCCCGATGCCTTGCAAAAATTTGAATCTAAAAAATAAGCAATTTATTGAAACAGATTCCCATCAACTTGTAATTTAAAAAATTATGATTTTAGAATTTTTAAAAGAAGATTATGATGCGATTATAATGAAACTCATTGTAGTTGGCATTTTATGGTGTGCGGTGTTAATTTCTATGATTATAGATTTTTACTTTGGAATACGCAAAGCCAGACAAATAGGCGAAGTTAGAAATTCGGAAGGTTATAAAAGGTCTGTCGAAAAGTTTAACCATTATTTCGGGATGCTTTTGTACGCTTTTATTTTCGATACGATTGTTCCTATATCATATTTCTTTGAGTTTCCAATATCAGCAATACCTGTTGTATCACTTTTAGCAACCGTAATTCTTGTTTTTACCGAATGGAAATCTGTCCAAGAAAAAGCCGAAGATAAACAACGCCGAAAAGTTAACGCATCAATGATTCAGGTGTTAGAAATTCTTGAAAAAAGAGAAGATATTATCCAAGATTTATTGTCAAACTACAAAAAAACAGAAGATGAAAAAGATAACAATACTTCTATTGGTGGCGATGCTACTGATGGCATGTAAATCAAAGAATAGTGTTAAAAATTTAGAAAAGCAACAGACTTTCGAAAAGACTTCAATAGCGAAAGACAGTACCCAAACTTCTACAAAAACAGAAGAAAAAAAGACGGAAACCAAATCGGAAAACACAGAACAAAAGAAATACGTACAAAGTGACATCACGATTAAAGGAAAAGCAGAAACCGACAAGCCTTTAGAATTTAATAATATTCAAAATGGCGATACTTTACAATCTATTCGAGTTGTTGGCTCAGCGCAGGTTTTAATAAAGTCTAAAACGCGCCAGATTGAAAATAACGACAGCAAGTCATCAACAGAGATAATCACGACGATTTTAAAAGATTTCTCACAAAAAATAATTGAAGAAAACAACGTTAAAGAGCGTGTTGCAGATATGAAAAAAAGGACTCAAGAAGTAAGCACTAAAACTGGTACTTTTTGGTCTTTCGGATTGATTACGATTTTCGGGGTTGTCGCTTTATTGATAATAGGATTGCTTGTATATTTTAAAAAGCGATGACATCACAAGAATTAAAAATTAATATTAATACATTTAAAAATTAAGTTATGGCATATAAATTTGGAGAACGTAGTTTAAAAAATCTTGATGGCGTTCAAGAACCTTTGGTTAGTGTTTTAAAAAAAGCAATTACAAATAGTCCTGTTGATTTTACCGTAACAGAGGGGTTACGAAGCGATGCAAGACAAAAAGAACTTTACGCACAAGGTAGAACAAAACCTGGTCAGCGAGTTACGAATAGAGACGGTGTAAAATCTATTTCTAATCATCAAGATATGGCAGACGGTAAAAGAGATGGAAAAGGTAAAGCTGTGGATATTTATCCATTCTTTCTTGGTCAAGTACAAGTTAACCATAAAGACACTATAAAATGTTTAAAAGCTATTACAGACCATATTAAGAAAGTAGCGAAAGAATTAGGTGTTAATATCACTTGCGGAATCGACTGGAAAAATCCGTTCGACCCTCCACATATCGAATTAAAATAAGTCTTTATTATTAACCTTTATTAAAATGAGATTTCCTTATCTAATACCGTCCAGTCGTGAGATTGTGCGGTTTTTTTAACACTTGAATATTCGCACTATTTTTTGGTAAATGTATTCGGCATCATCTTTTTTTTTATAACAACCGAAAAACCTATCTCTATTGTTTATACTCATCCTTACACAATATCTATCATTTTTCATAGAGTAACCTTTATGTTTGTCTAATGGATAAATATCTGTAAGATTACTGATGTTATTATTGAGTTTGTTTCCATCTATATGACAAACAAAACGAGGTAAATATCCATTGATGTAATAGAATATGAATTTATGTGCTGCTACAGATAATGTTTTTTTATTTCTTGTTGTTTTGATAAAAACTATATTAGATTTTACTTGTTTACATTTTTTATGTAACCTTGAATAAACGTGACCATCTTTATAATAATAACCTTTATCAATAAGATATTTTATATTTTCAATTAGTTTGTTATCCGAAATATTATATTCCTCAATACAAAGTTCTCTTTTTACTTTAAAATAGTGCTTTAGAAATATAGCAATTCTATTATATGATTTTCTTTTGTTTTTAATGCTAATTTTAAGTTTAGGAGGATACTTTGCATTATAGTAATGCCTGCAATTATCTCCTATAGAAAGCCATTCTAAATTATCAATTCTATTATCCAATTTGTTAAAATTGATATGATTTACAGTATCGAGATTATCTGTATTAGGAATAAAAGCTGATGCTACGAGCCTATGAACTTGAACGGTAATATATCCGTTTTTTGCACCTCTTTGTCGAAGATTTATGTGATAATATCCGCTGCTTTTTGCAACTGATGGTTTTAAAACTCTTTTAGTTTTTATATTTCTTATTCGACCATAATTTGACGCTTCATAGTAGTCGTTGTAGCCATCAATTTTTTTCCATATTTCATTAATGTAATTTTCCATATCTTTGTATTTCAATTATATTATATCGTATTACAAATGTAATATATTACAATTAAATAATCAAATATTATGGGCAAAAAGGTAACTTCATTTAGACTTTCAGAAAAGCTTCTCGAACAATTAAAGCAACTTGCGGAAAAAGAAAATCGCTCTATGGCAAATATGATTGAGCAATTAATCAAAAAAGAATTTGAGAAAAAGTAATCTTCGGATGTCGTGTCCCCGCACGAGTTGAAGGCTTTTTTGTTAAACAACTTTATGTTTTATATGTAGCTAATAATGCGAGATTTAGCGAGAATCTCGCATTTGTTATTATATTGTACTCAAAAGTGTTATCACAAATACAAAACACCCCATAAATAGGGGTGTTTTGTAGCCGCAGAAGGATTCGAACCCTCACCGTCGGAGCCGAAATCCGAAGTTCTATCCATTAAACTATGCAGCCTTAGTTGTTGTGCAATTAAAAGGAAATTTTAACACCTCCCAAAATCTGAGCGCCCAATACTTTGTAGCCATAGAACGTTTGATATTTTGTATTGAGAAGATTATTTCCGAGCACAAAAATACTGAAATTTTTATGGATTTTGTACTCTGCAGACAAGTTAAGATCAACATATCCGCCAACTTTCTGATTATCATTTTCTTTGATATCGTAAGACGCTGGCATATTGGTTGTATTTTCGGAAATTTCAAAACTATTAGCCGTTCTGTCTGTTACCAAAATCCCTTTGAAACCGAGATTCAACTTCTTAGCCAACATCGAATATTTCGCACCAAAACTGGATTGCACCAAAGGTTTGTAATAAACTTCGTTAAGATGATCCAATTTGTATTTTGCAAAATGCAACTCACCATCTATCGCTAAATTTTCTAACGGAAAAACCTGCACACTTGCTTTAACCTCGCTAACGGTTCCGTTGTCATAGATTGCACCGAAAGTATTGGCAAAGTCATAAGCTTTACGATTGTTGGTCACTGTCGCGTCAATCACAGAATTATTTTGGAAAAACAAAATATCATTCTGTTTGCTAAATCCTGCGTGGATATCGTATTTCAGAGTCTGGTCAACATCACCTTTTATTCCTATATAAAAACGGTATTTGGTTTCCGTTGGTTTTAGATAAAGATCCGAAATCATATAAGGATTTTCGTCCAAAAGTTGGTTGTAAGAATTCAATTTTAGTCCACCTTCTACCCCGCCATAAAATTTGAAATCCTCTGTTGCAGCAATCTGTAATTCGGCTTTTGGAAACCAATAAAATTTGCTGTTTTTTTCTTGTTCTAAAATTAAACTTTGATGTTTTTGATTAAAAAATGAAAAGTCCGAACCAATGCTCAAATAAGAATTGCCTTTATAAAATGTCAATTTTGGGCCTAAATTAAAATTAAATAAATCGCTTTGATTTTTATCTAAAATTCCGAATTTCGTATTGACCGTTTCTAGACCAGCGCCCAAATCAGCGTTCATTTTAATATCGGTATAGATATCCAAATCGTGTTTAGAAAAATTAGCTAAAACCTCGGCATGTGTTTCTTTAGAATCAAAATAATCGCTGAGAATTGACGATTTCACACGAACATTGTTAAGATACTCATTCGAATAATGGTCATAGAATCCATTAATTTTAAAACGATTAACACGCTGTTCCAAATCGATTTTTGAATCTGGATTAAATGCATATATACCGTAATAGTTGTATTTATCCGATGCAAAATTAGCATCGATATTGAATTTACCTTGCTCTGTATAAGCATTCAGGAACATTCCTGCACTCAGATGCGTTTGTTTCGATGACCAGTCAAATTCTTTTTTTAGACCATTCGTAGAAAGATAATGGATATCTGCACCCACTTCCACGTGATCATTAACTTTTCCCGAAATATTAGCATCTGCTAAAAATTTAGCGTAGTTGCCATAACCGATTTGGAAATAATTATTTTGCTTGTCAAAATCAAATTTTGGTGAAATATCTTCCGCTTGTATTTCGGAGGTTTTGAAATCCGAAACTGGCGGAACGTCGGTAATATCGTATCTTACAACTTCGTTAGCTTTGGATTCGGGTGGGTAATTTTTTTCTTGCTGCACAGAAGTTTTCTTTTTTTCGATACGTTTGACTTCTGGCTCGCGCTTTCTATCCAACACCAATTTTTCTTCTTTGAGTTGCGCGTAAGAATATTGAGTGCCAAAACCACTCAAAAATGCAATAACTGCTATGTATTTTAATTTGTTCATTATCTATAATTAGATTGAAAAATCTTATTTAATCTTTATTTATTTTGAATAATACTCGAAACTTGCTTTTGCAATATCTGCTATAATTTTTTCGTTGGTCGCATCGTTTTCGTAAGAATCGCTCACAAAAACACTCACAATCAAATGCTCTTTATTGGGTAAAGTGATAACGCCAATATCGTTGGTTGCGGCAGTTTTCCCGTTTTCTGTGGCCGAACTTCCGGTCTTATGTGCAACGATGGTCCCGACTGGCAATTCTGCTTTTAGACGATTAAGCCCCGTATTGGTTTCTTCCAAAATTTTGATTATTTCTTTTTTGGAAACTTCTTTTAAAATAGGTTTTGTATAAAGTTTATTTAACAAATCGTTTGCAGAATTGGCATTCCAATAGTTTTGATATTGGAAGCTTGGTGTTTCGTGCATGATTCTTTCGTTTGAAACCATTTGGAAATCTTTAATCCCAATTTTGTCCATATATTTCTGTACAACTTCTGGACCTCCTATTCTATCCAGCAAAATATCGCATGTATTGTTATCGCTGTTTGCTACGACATATTTCAACATTTCGGGGAGGCTCAACTCACCACCATTAGGATGTGCATCACGCATTGGACTGTGCGTTACAGGCATCATTTCTGCTTTGGTAAATTTAATTTTTTGATCTATTTTAAATTTTCCTTTATCCACCAAATCCAAAACTGCCAAACCAATTGGAAGTTTGAAAACACTTTGCATTGGCAGATGGCGATGTCCATTTACACTCAAAGTATCTTGCTTTTCCAAATGCCAAACAGCCACACCAACGTTGGCCTTTTTATCTTTAAGAATAGTCTGTATTGATGTTTTAAGATCTTGTTGCGCAAAAGATTTAATTCCAAAACCACAAACAGCAACGGCAAAAACGATGTATTTTAATTTGTTCATTTTTTTCTAATTAAAGTTTTACAATCGCTATTTCTTAATTTTCGCTTTTACCTCTTTCGCTTCCGCCACAACATCGGGGAAATCAGCATAATTGGAAATAATCTGGTCACAAGTATATGAAGCTTGATAATTATCTTTGAGACCCACATAATTTTTGGCCATAATTACTAAGGCTTTTGCGCCCCAATATTCTTCTGATGCGTAATTATTAGCGAGTTTAAAAATCGTTTCGTTACTCGACTTAAAGGCTTTTCCTTTATTTTGGTAAAAAGCTTTTGCATATAAGGCTTCGGCCGCCACTTCCGGATTTGATGATTTTTCTAAACCAGAAAAAGCCGTTTGTGCTTCTTTATCTTTGCCATTTTGCATCGCACTTCTCGCCTTCACAATTTTAGCTTGTTCGATAACTGCGACCGAGTTTTTGGTATTCTTCAACACAGCATCTGCATATTGTTCCGCTTTCGAAAAATCTTTTTTATCAGCAAAAATCTTCATCAATTCTAAAGAAGCAAAGTTTTTGATATTAACATCCGCCGAAGTAGCAACAGCTTCCAAATAAGCTTGCGCTTCAGCCGATTTGCCTTGATTGATATAAATCTGCGCCAATCTCACCTGTGCATCTTGCTGATAATCGTTTTGGAAATCTGCAACATTTTGTAGAATTAATAAGGCTTTACTAAGATTTTTGGTTTGATAATAACTTTCGCCTAACTCATATTGCGCTTGGTAAAAACTAGAACCCGAAGGATCGTTTGCTAAATATTTTTCGTAATAAACAATCGCTTTAGTAAAATCTTTTTTTGCATAACTTTCTTGTGCTAAAGAAAGATTAAGCTGGTCTTTTTCGGAGCTCGAAATGTTAACGCCCAAACTTTTTGCAAAGCTTTCATAACCCGAAATATCGCCTTTTTTAACAAAAGCAGGTCGAGAAGCCGCAACTATTTTATCAGCGTATGCCGAGTTTTTGTATTGAGTTCCGAGTTGTTTTAGTTCCGATAAAGCTTTATCAATTTGGTTTTGATCAATAAAATTCTGTGCACGATAGATTTGTGCATTAGCAACTAAGTCTTTATCCGAACTTGTTTTGATAACTTGATCAAAATAATTATTAGAATTGCTGTAATCATCGTTGGCAGCGTAGGCCGTTCCGATTTCGTATTGTGCATCGTCTTTATATTCGCTGTTAGAATATGACGAAATCAACTTTTTAAGCTCATTAATTTTTGAAACTGTATCGCCTTTGAAACCTAAAGCCATAGCCTTTTGGAACAGCACATAATCTGCGGCACCTTCGGTTTTATTATAAATGTCGATAGCCTCGTTAAGCTTGTTATCCGCATAATAGGTATCGGCCAAACGAAGCTCCGCATCCGCTTTGAACTCGGGTCTTGGGAATCTCAAATATTCTTTAAAATGCTCTTGCGCCGATTCAAAGTTTTTATTTTTAAAATAAGCATAACCCAAATCATAATCCAATTGTTCACGTTCTGGGAAATTTTCAGAAGTTTCGTTTTCTAGTTTTAAATAAGCAATAATCGCCGAACGGTAATCCCCTTTTTGATAGTAAGTTTGTCCTAACCAATATTGTGCTTTTTTAGAAAAATCTTTGTTAAGATTATATTGCAGACTTTGTTTAAAATATTGTTCGGCAGCGTCGTAATTACCTTTATTAAATTCTTCACTTCCCAAAAGATAGGCTACCTCTTGCTCTATTTTTTTAGTTTCGGGCGTTTTGTTATCAATCTTTTTTAAAGCATTCAAAGTTTCTTGATAATTACCAGAATACAAATAAGATTTCACCAAAAGGGATTTCATTTCTGAGACTTTCGGCGATTTTGGATATTTATCGATATAGCGTTGTAGAACTTTTGGCGCCGTTTCGAATGGATTTCCAATATCGTAACTCAACTTTGCATATTGCTCCATCGCCAATTGTTGAAGTTTGGCATCGTAATTCATTTCTGCCGCGTTACGATAAGCCGAAAGTGCTTCTTGCTTTTTGTTGGTTTGCAAATAAGCATTCCCTAATTGATAATAAGCATTTTGCGCCAAAGGCGAATTACTGTTAATCAACTGATTATAATAATAAACCGCTTCGTCCGCTTTGCCAGCTTTTGCTGCTACAAATCCCATTTCGTACAAATCACTTTCTGTAGGATTTCCTGCTTGATCCAGGTATTTTTTAAGATAAGGATAAGCCGATTGGTAATCGCCTTTCATAAAATAACTTTCACCGATAATTTTCTGAATTTCGGTTTCGTAATTGGATGATGTTCCCGAAGCTAAAAGATCTTGCGCTTCAGAAATCGCTTTATCATAATCTTTATTATTAAAATACATCTGGACATAATATGGACGTACCATGGTCGCATATTGTTCATTATATTTTACCTGATCAAAATAGGAAAATGCTTTGTCCGTCTGATGATCTGCATAATACAAATGTCCCAACATATAAGAAATCCCAGCTTTATCGTTTTCATTACTTGCATTTTTGCTAGCTTCTTCCAAAGCCTCAATAGCGCCAGAAGAATCGCCCGTCATGAATTTGGCATAACCCAATTTCATAATATATTGCGTATTTTCTTCTTGACTTAGCTGATATTGATTAATCTTTTGCAAAGTCTCCAAAGCTTTAGGGAAATCTTTTTTAGCCAAATAATAATCCGCCAAAGGTCCATTGGCTTGCGCAAAGTATGATGAATTTGGATATTCTTTCATGAATGCTTCAAAACCTTCCTCCGAATGATTTTGTTGCAATATCATAGAAATGACTTGATTAAAAAATAAAGCCGCCTCTTTTTTGGACTGCGATAAAGTTTGGTTGTAAAAATACTGTCTAGCAAATTCGTATTGCGAAGCTGCGTAAATCTTGGATTGATAAAGGTTTTCGGCCAGATTGTAGCGGTAAGCTTCTTTATCGTTAAAGTATTTTGATTGTTGTCCTTGTGACAGTCCATAAATGGAAAGTAAGGATGCTAAGATTATTTTTTTTGAATTCATCTAAGTCTAAAAACTTTATATCTAAAACTTAAGTTATAGTAAAGGAACGAAAATAGGCAAAACTTATTATCTAAGCAACTTACAAAAGGATTTTATAATTTAATTTTTTTTAAAAAAAACAAGTTTAAAAAATTAAAAATTTCTTAATAAAGCGAATTCAAAAATCCATATTTGATAGAAATAAAAGCTTCATCCAATAAATTTCATTTCACAAGTTAAATTCTCTGTTTAACAATATTATAAAGATTTTTTAATTAAAAAACAAAAGAATTATAGAGAAATATCCGAATCTTATGAAAAAATAAACTTTAACAAAGTTTAAGTTTATTAACACAAATCTAACAGCCTATCAAAAAATCGTTACATTTGCTTTTATTTTCAAAATTTAAGCATCTTTAATGAACTCACTTTTTAGAAGGAAACAATATTCAAGCGATCTCAACGAAGGACAGCTGAATCGCGTTTTGGGGACTTGGGACATTGTATTTTTTGGTATTGCCGCAATTATAGGAGCAGGAAGTTTTAGCAGCTTGGGTGAAGCCATTTTTCGGGGCGGTCCAGGTGTTATTGTTTTGTACCTTATTTGTGGATTTGCCTGTGCCTTCACCGCAATTTGTTATGCCGAATTTGCCAGTAGAATTCCAACTGCAGGAAGTGCGTACACCTATGCTTATGCAAGTTTTGGAGAATTAATTGCTTGGGTTATTGGTTGGGCTTTGATTATGGAATATAGCTTTGGTAACATCTATGTCGCCTTTTCTTGGTCAGATTATTTCACCAGTTTTATGAGCCGAATCGGCATCCATATCCCTGATTATCTGACATGTAGCTATACTGAAGCAAAAAAAGCGGTTTTAAATAATTCTACCAATAAAGAACTTCTTAACGCTTGGAGCTCTGCACCAACCATTGGAAATTTGCGTTTTATAGTAGATATTCCCGCTTTGGCAATTAACGGAATTATCACTTGGCTTTGTTATCAAGGAATTAAAGAAAGTAAAAACTTCAATAACTTTTTTGTAATATTAAAGCTGTTTGTAATTCTTTTGGTGATTGCCGTTGGCGTTGGTTATGTCAATACAGGTAACTGGTTCCCAAGCAATCATGAAGGAATACCGAGTCTAATGCCCAACGGTTTTTCTGGTGTTATGACAGCGGTAAGTGGCGTTTTTTTCGCATACATCGGATTTGATGCCTTAAGTGTTTTATCCGAAGAAACTAAAAATCCACAACGTGATTTACCCCGCGGAATGATGATTTCGTTAGGAATTTGTACGGCGATATATATTGTTTTAACATTGGTGCTTACAGGCTTGGTAGATTACAGAAAATTCGACGGGGTTGGCGATCCATTGGCTTTCGTCTTTCAAAAAGAAAATCTTAATATTCCTTGGATGGAGTTTGTCGTTGCACTTATTGCAATTGTAGCGATTACAACTGTACTTTTGGTATTCCAAATGGGACAGCCGAGAATATGGATGGCCATGAGCCGTGATGGTCTTATTCCAAAGAAATTTCAAGAAGTACACAGTAAAAACAAAGTCCCTTCATTCGCAACAATTATCACAGGAATTGTGGTGGGAATCCCGATTTTTTTCACCGATAAATCTTTCATTTTGGATTTTACAAGTATTGGGACAATTTTCGCATTTGTATTGGTTTGTGGGGGTGTTCTGATGCTTCCCAAAAAGGAAAAAATTAAAGGTCGTTTTCACATGCCTTATATCAATGCTAAATTTATATTTCCCTTATTTTTCTTAGGAGGCTTAGTATTTTTCTACTTTTGGCAACCCGAATTTTTCCACAACTTACTTAATTGGAGCGATCCAGTAGAAGGCGAATTCCGATTATCTGTGACTGTATTTTTATTGATTAATTTTGGTTTAGTCGTTTTAGCATTCATCAAAAATTTATCATTAATTCCGTTGGTTGGATTAAGTTCTTGTCTTTATTTATTAACTGGAATGACGCATAACAACTGGTTTTGGTTCGGCGTATGGTTCGCTATTGGCCTTGTAATTTACTTCGCTTACGGAAGAAAACATAGCAAACTTAATAGAGCTTAAAAAGCATTCAAAAAAACACTAAGAGTCGGATACTTGAAAAGAGTTCCGACTTTTTTATTTGAACTAAAAATTTGATGGCATAATAATTGAAAACTTCGAAACATTAAATCTAAAAGTATGAAATCAGCTATTAAAATCTTTTTTCTAGGTATTTTCCTATTTGTTTTGGCACAATGTAGCGTACAAACTTCGGAGAACACAAGTATTAAAACACTTTTCGTAAGTGCAGAACAGAAAGATTGCTCGAATGGCGCTGGAACTCAAAAATGCATGTTGGTTCGTGAAAAACCAACCGAACAATGGTCTTATTTTTATAGTAACATCGATGGTTTTAATTATGAACCTGGCTACGATTATGTATTGACAGTTTCTACAGCCAAAATCGCCAATCCGCCAGCGGACGCTAGTTCTATCAAATATACTTTGATAAAACAAATTTCTAAAACCAAACGAGAACAATAAAAAAGAAAAGAGCCTCAATTATGAGGTTCTTTTTTTATTCTAAATACTTAGTTATTTTATCGCTTGTTGGCTTGGTAGTACTCACAAAACTGTCGATAACTTCACCATTTTCATTCAGTAGAATTTTGGTGAAATTCCAAAGAATTGAAATATTCATTACGCCGTTTTCATCTTTATCGGTTAAGAATTTATAAATCGGAGCAATGTCATTTCCTTTCACCGAAATTTTTGCAGCCATAGGAAAACTCACACCATAATTTTTTTGACAAAAGGTGGAGATTTCTTGATTGGTTCCAGGCTCTTGACTTCCAAAATTATTCGCGGGAAAGCCTACTACAACCAGTTTATCTTTATACTTTTCATACAATTCTTCAAGCTGAGCATATTGTGGCGTAAAACCACATTCTGACGCCGTATTAACTATCAAAATCTTCTTTCCTTCAAATTTCGCAAAATCGATGGTGCTACCATCTAATGCTTCAACTTTATAGCTGTGAATGGACTTTGCTTGTGACGTTCCTTTGGAACAACTGAATAAACCAAATAACATAATTAATAGATATTTCATAATGATAAATATACTTCTTTTAAACGCATGGATTTAAAAAAAATGAAATAATTGAACAATTAAGACCTATTACCTATCCTACTCTACATTATAAAAGTCGCGCCCGAAGCAAAGCTTCGGGCGCGACTACTAACTATTACTTAATCAATTCATTAATGTAGGAAATGTCTCATTCCTGTGAACATCATTGGAATTTTATGCTCATTAGCCGCGTCGATACTTTCTTGATCTTTCACGCTTCCTCCTGGTTGAATAATCGCTGTAATGCCTTCCTGTGCACAAAAATCGACAACATCACGGAAAGGGAAAAATGCATCAGAAGCTAAAACCAAATCACCAGAGAATTTTTCTTTTGCTCTTTCTATTGCTTGTTGTGTCGCCCAAATTCTATTAACTTGACCACCACCAATTCCAAAAGCCTGAATGCCATTCGACACCACAATTGCATTGGATTTCACATATTTAACAACACGTTGAGAGAACAATAAAGCTTTCTTTTGCTCTTCGCTTGGTTGAACTTCTGTAACAACTTGAATATCTTCTGAAAACTGATTGTCATTATCTTGAACCAAAATACCTCCATCTACTTTCACCCAAGTTTGCTTATCTGAAACCGAATTTTTTATTTGAATAATTCTTAAATTCTTTTTCTTTCTTAAAACCTCTAAAGCCTCTTGTGTGAAATCTGGAGCCATAACAATTTCTAAGAACGTTTTATTCAATTCTTCAGCTGTTGCAACATCGATGGTATAATTCATTGCTACAATTCCACCAAAGATAGAAACTGGATCGCACTCGAAAGTTTTTTGATAGGTTTCTAAAGCGGACGTTCCAATGGCAACACCACACGGCGTCGAATGTTTTACAGCGCAACAAGCCATTTCTTCTTTAAACTCGTTAACCACTTTCCAACACAAATCCATATCTCTCAAATTATTGAAAGACAATTCCTTACCACCTAACTGTTCAAAATCCTTCATGGCGCCATTCTCAACTGTTGATACGTAATAAGCCGCAGATTGATGTGGATTTTCACCATAACGCAAGTCAGCAACTTTTTTGTAGGAAGCATTCAAATATTGCGGATAATCTTCGTTCAATAACATTTTTGCAATAGCAGCGTCATAAGCCGCAGTAAGGTTGAAAACTTTGCCAGCTAATGTTTTTCTTGTTTCTAAACTGGTGTCACCCAAGCTTTCCATTTCTTGTTTTACCAAGTCATAATCTTCCACATTGGTGATTACTGCTACAGATTTGAAATTTTTAGCTGCAGAACGCAACATAGAAGGTCCACCAATATCGATAAACTCAACCTTCTCGTCTAATGAAATATCTTTGTTAGCGTTTTCGAAAAATGGATAAAGATTAACGATTACCATGTCAATCAGCGCAATTTCATGTGCTTTCACAGTATCCATGTGTTCTTGGTTATCACGAACCGCTAAAAGACCGCCATGCACTTTTGGATGTAAAGTTTTAACACGACCATCCAACATTTCAGGGAAATTGGTCACTTCATCAATTTGGATTGGGTTAAGCCCCGCATCTTTAAGATGTTTAAAAGTTCCTCCTGTAGAAATTAATTCCCAGTCATTTTGTTCCAAAAATTTTGCAAAATCCTGCAAGCCACTTTTGTCTGAAACACTAATTAATGCTCTTTTTTTCATTTCAATTTTACTTTTTACAGTTATCTCAAAACTGCAGTTTTACCGGTTCTTTCACCTCCGGATTTTATTTTTTACTGATTTATTTATAAGTTTAAATAACTTAAAGTTTTAATTCAATTAAACCATTCTTTAACATTTGACAAACAGACAATTAAATCATTTAATTAAATTTAGGTTTAATATTTAAAATTTAATTATTAAGTACTTTATCAATTGCTTTTGGAAAAATTTCATATTCAATATGATGAATTTTTTGAGCTAAAGTTACTGCTGTATCATCGGAATTAATATCTACTTTTCCTTGCAAAATAATTCCACCTTCATCAATCTGAGAAGTCACAAAATGTACAGTCGCACCACTCTCTTTTTCTTGAGCTTGTATAACAGCATCGTGAACATGATGTCCCCACATCCCTTTTCCTCCAAATTTTGGCAATAAAGACGGATGAATATTAATAATTTTATTATCCCATTTTTGACAGAACTCAGGTTTTAGTATTGATAAAAATCCGGCCAATACAATTAAATCTGTGTTTGCAGGGATTATCTTTTCCAACTCATCTGAAAATGCTTTCCCTCTCGGAATTAAAACATTGTCAATATGATGTTTTGAAGCCCTTTCAAGACCATAACACTCACGATCTGCGATTACCAAGCTGACTTTAGCATTTCGGATTTCTCCTGTCTCTGTACAATCGATAATTCTTTGCAAATTGGTGCCTGACCCGGAAACTAAAACAACTATATTTTTCATATTAAGTTAACTTGAAAATATTGTAATTTAATCTTGGTTTAATTATCAAATTTTCAAATCAATTTTTTCATTAGATTCAGTTATTTCACCAATTTCATAAGCATCATCAATTAATTCTAATACCTTATGCGCATGATTGGCATTCACCACAACAATCATCCCTACTCCCATATTGAAAGTCCCGAACATCTCTTCGCGGGTAATATTTCCGCGTTTTTCCAACTCCAACATTACATTTGGAATTTGGATTTTAGAAGCGTCAATCGTTGCACAAAGTCCATCGGCAATAATCCTTGGAACATTTTCGTATAATCCGCCGCCTGTAATATGCGCAATCCCATTGAGTGGCATTTCGTTCAGTAACTTTTGTATATCTTGATAATATAATTTTGTAGGAACTAAAAGTGTTTCATACAAAGGTTTTCCATCAAATTCTTCTTCAAAATTTGGGAACACTTTTCTCACCAATGAAAAGCCGTTGGAATGGAAGCCCGAACTTGGCAATGCAATAATCTTGTCACCAACTTTAATTTTTGTACCATCGATAATTTCGTCTTTTTCAACAATGCCAACGCAGAATCCTGCTACATCGTAATCACCGGGCTGATACATTCCTGGCATTTCTGCCGTTTCGCCACCAATTAATGCACATTCGTTGTCTTTACAAGCTTTTACCATGCCTAAAACGATTTCTGCTGCGATGTCAGAATCTAGCTTTCCACAAGCGAGATAATCTAAGAAAAACAAAGGTTTTGCACCATGACATAGAATATCGTTGGCACACATTGCAAAACAATCAACTCCGATAGAATCGTATTGTTTTGTATCCAAAGCTACTTTTAATTTTGTCCCAACACCATCTGTCCCAGATACCAAAACAGGGTTTTTATAGTTTCCTATTTCGTAGAAAGCGCCGAAGCTTCCCAAATTGTTAAGGACATTTTTGTTATGTGTTTCTGCAACGGCAGATTTAATTTTGTCAATGGTTTTGTAACCTTCTTCTTTGTCTACGCCTGCAGACTTGTAGGTGTTGCTCATGATTTCTTTACTTTTTAAGGTTTTTTGGAATCCTAAAGACGTAAAATAGATTAGGTTTCACGCCTTTAGATCCAGATCGAAATCCGACAATGTCGTACTTCCTTTTCACTTTTCATTTTTTGTTTGTAATGACTTACAAACGCTTTCAGATTTATTTCAAACTTGTATTGTTTGCATATTTGCGGTTGTCCAAAAAAGGACAATAAAAAAGCCGACAATCTTTCAGATCGTCGGCCGTTATTTTAGTTCAGTATTTCAGAGCTCACAATTTTCCCTTTGTTGGAATCGTAATGTTGCTTCATGAAATTGGTCTGAATATTCACTTTCGTTCTTTTTGACAAAATTAAAACTTTTTATATAAATATCCTAACTAAATTTTAATTCTATTTTGAAAGGATACTTTCTAACTTTTCAATTTTCACTATTTTTTCTTGTAATTCATTGATTTTATCAGCATTAATCAATCCTTCTGTTTTGCTCAAATTGTCATTATAAAACGGAACAGAGAAAGTTTCGATAATATTACCGCCATGTAAAGGGAATCTTTTATTCGCTGCTTCCAACACGCCTGCACCACCACGTGCACCTGGCGAAGTCGCCATTAACAACATGGGCACTTCTGCCCAAACTGTCCTGTCTTTAATTCTGGAAACCCAATCGAAAACGTTTTTAAATGCTGTTGTATAAGTCCCGTTATGTTCTGGAAGAGATAACAAAATGACATCTGCTGTATCCACTTTGTCAGCAAAATGTTGTGCTTCTACAGGAATTCCAGAGTTAACTTCCACTTCGTGACGGTAAATTGGCATTTCAAAATCGGCCATGTCCACAAAATCAATGTCGTTTTCTCCACCAAATTGTTTTGCGGCATATTTTACCAAAATACTGTTCATTGAGTTACTGGCATTACTTCCAGAGATTGCTAATATTTTCATGTATCTATTTATTTTCAAAATTAATTTTGCAAAGATAAAGGACTTTTAGAAGTTTTGCATTGATGTATCGTAAGATTTTCAAATTTTAAATCTTGTTTGTTATTAAAAGAAAGTTTATTTTCGGCTCAATAAAAATTTAAAGGATATGAAAATTTTAGAAAGCGCTACACTTCCTACTCCTGCGGGACATTTTTCTCCTGCTATAGAACACAATGGCGTATTATACTTGTCTGGACAACTTCCAAAACACCCTGAAACCAAAGAAGTTCCTGATGGCATAAAAGCACAAACACAACTGGCACTTGAAAACGTAGAAAACGTTCTAAAGGCTTTCGGACAGGATAAAACCTCGGTTATCCGTATGGTGGTATATATTACGGATATTGCCTATTGGGCAGATGTTAACCACGTTTATTCAGAGTTTTTTGGCGATCACAAACCCGTGCGATGTATTATCCCAATTGGTCCTCTTAATAGCGGTTGTCTTATAGAAATCGAATGTACAGCGGCGCGAATTTAAAAATGAATGTATAGTGGTTATAAACATGGTCGGATTTTTTCCGGCCATATTCATTTATGTTTGTTCGTAATTCTTAATAATTTTTTATTTTTTTTTAAGATTCTATATGCATACATAAAATAAGTAAAAACAATGAATCATAAAAAACTACATAGAAGTGATTTATAGACAAAAAATATATTCGAGCTAGTGCTTTGTTCGATTAAGCAGAACGGGCTTTATAAATGCATAAGAAATAATTCATTAGAAATTAACCGACCTGTTTTGGCGTTTTGCTTATTTACATTTGCTGTATCAAAAAAACAAACTTCCAAATTTCATATCTTTCGATCACGATTTGGGAGAAGAGAAAACAGGTTTTGATTGTGGTAAATTTTTGGTGGGGTTTTGTTTTGATTATCAATTGAAATTGCTTGATTATACTGTACATAGTCAAAATCCTGTGGGTAAGGAGAATATTGAGGTTGTTTAAAAATTTTGAAATATTTAGGGAAATATAAACTTAAACAATAATTTTACAAAAAAATAATATGGAAAATCAAGTTAGTAATATTCTAAATAAATCCTCTAAAATTGTCGGAAAGTATCAAAACAATAGAAGAGACAGTGGAGAGCTTTTTAACCTCTAGACGTTGCTTGGTATTGAGCATCGCGAAGATGAAACCCATTCGGTTTTACTCGCGGATTTATTATCTCCTGAAGGATCTCATGGTCAAAAAGGTTTATTTTTAAAACTATTTCTCGATAGCCTAAACATTGATTCTACTAATTTTGAATATGCCAAAGTTCACCGTGAATATTACATTGGCGAAATTGACGAACATTATACCCAAGGCGGACGTATTGATATATTAATTGAGATTAATCATCAAAAAATACTGATTGAGAATAAGATCTATGCTAAAGATCAAGAAAATCAACTAGAACGTTATCATCAAGCATTTCCTAATGCTAAAATTCTATATTTAACCATTGATGGTAAAGATTATCAGAATAGAGTTGATTTTGATTATATGCCAATTAGCTATGAAATAGAAATCTCTAAATGGTTAGAGTCTATTTTAAATGAAATCTCAGGCAAACAATTCTTACAAAATTCGATTAAACAATATTACAATTTAGTTAAAAATATAAGTTTTACTGGTTATACACAAGAAATGGAAAAAGAAATAGCAACAGAAATCACATCAAGTCCAGAGAATCTTGATGCTGCATATCAAATATATAATAATTACGAGAGTGCCATAAAAAAACTAAGAAACAATCGATTAGCTTCTTTAGAAACTGAAATGAAAGAAAAGGGCTTTTATAAAACAGAAGACAACTCTGATAATGAATATTATTATATTACTGATAATTGGAAAAATCACAATATTTGTATTGGCATTGTATTCGAAAAAAATGATATTTATGTCGGCATATCCAAGCTTGATAACTCTTTATCAGTAAATCATGATCTTATAAAAAAAATTAATGATAGATTTCCAATAGAGCATCCTAGTGATTATTGGCCAACTTATAAATATCTTCCGATGTTCAAAAATTTCTATGCTCCAGAAACCGCTAAACTATTACAAGATGGGACATTTAACAAAGTCATTAGTGAAGCTTTTGAAGCGTACATCCTCTCTATTTCCGAGATTATAAATTAAAAAATTATTTTAAAAAGATTCTAAAAAGAGAATCTTTTTTATTTGGTCATAAATAGACTGAGTGGCAATCTAATTTTGACATAAAAATCATGTCACAAATTATAGAAATACAAGATAAAATTATTCGTATTGATAATGAAAGTCAAAATACGCTCCTGGTACGGAAGGCTCAAAAACAATGGACTATTCTTCTAGACAAAGATAAACTTCATGCTAAAATTTATTCTATTGCTGCCAACGATGTTTGGATTATTATCTACACATCCAAAGGTTTTTTTATGTCTAAAAATTTAGGCGAAAGCTGGGAAAAAGTCTAGATTCTATTCAATATTTAAAAGCAATTTTTTTAGAATATTCTCTTTAACCAAAGACATATTTTGACCAAGTTAAAATCAAAATTTGTAAAAAAAAGAAAATGAATCTGGAACATTTATCCTCAAAAGAAGAATTATTAGAGTTACAATTAAAACTTATACGTTTAGAAAAGAAAAAATCAAACTTTATTCGTGATCAAGATTATGAAAAATCGAGTAAAATCCAGGAGCAGATTATAGAAACTGAAGTTACTTTGCAAAATCAAATTCAAAAACATAGACGATTTTTGGATTCTCATTCGGTTCTAAATCATACAGATTTACTATGGACTGTTGCATCATTGGAAACGAATTATCAAAATTTAATTCTAGAAAATGAACTTTTAAAAAAGCATGATCATCTCAAAGAGTCCCAAACAATAAGTCTAAAAAACACTTCAAAAAACAAGAATAAAATTGAGATTACAAGGCAAAAAAATCAATTATTGCAACTTTTTATTCAAGGAGAATTACTTTTAAAACAATGGACGGAATACCATCATTTTCAGAAAGAAATGCTTTCAACTGATGAGTATTTGCAAATTGTTAAATTAAAACACCTAGCGCTTGGACTTTTTCCAGAACTAAATTCTGTATACTGTTTTTATGGTAATGCCCATGAAATCTATACACAAGTAAAACAAAAATTTGCTAATCGGGCCCAAATTTTTGATCCTATTTTGTACATTTTGGTTCAGTATGGATCCAAAAACGCCACGAAACTCCCCATTATCCAAGAAGAAAAAATAACAGATTTGTTAACATCAATATTTAAAAACAGTTCTCTTTATATTGATGAAAATACAAAAAAGTCCTTACCAACGATAAGACTTTTCTCTATCTTACGATTAAGCCAGATTTTACACCATTTAATATTATTGGTGCTTTTTAAAGAATTTAAAAACAAAAAAACTAATGGTCACGGTTTGGCTACTAAGCTTTATAATTTTGTCTTGTAAATTAAAAATCAAATCGATATGTCTACAATGATTAACAGAGGGAAAGAGCTTATTAGAATTTCTCCAAAAGACGCCAAAAAAATTGAATATTCTATTACAAGTGGAAGAAATTGGAATACGCGTTACAACGGATCATCTTCCGTAGGAGAATTTTCAGATTTATCAGATAACGGGAAAGAAATCTTAG
This sequence comes from Soonwooa purpurea, assembly GCF_053891095.1. NCBI lineage: Bacteria > Pseudomonadati > Bacteroidota > Flavobacteriia > Flavobacteriales > Weeksellaceae > Soonwooa > Soonwooa purpurea. The sequence goes on along the minus strand of NZ_JBSSMA010000004.1, from coordinate 135,906 downwards.
GCATTACTTCAAAAGGCCTTTACTATTCGACGAACGAAGGGCGATCTTGGATAAAAAGAAGTTAAATCGAAATTGAAATCCTCATTTTTTGAGGATTTTTCTTTTAAAAAAAACAACACATATATATATTGGTCATATTTTGACCATTTGGTATATTAGCTTTGTCTCATAAAAATCAAGACAATGGCAAAAAAAGATCAATTATTACGTTTGATGAATGTTGTAACATATTTAAAAGGAAAATCGAAGGGCGCTTCTTTTGAAGAAATTTCAAAACATTTAGAAGAAAAAAACTATCAAGATTCTGAGGGCGTATTGGCTTTTAGTGAAAAAACCTTTCAAAGAGATCGCAAAATCATGCAAGAATTGCTGGGAATTGAAATTAAATTCAAACGCTCTACGATGACTTATCAAATTGTAAATGACATCGATGATTATCCCGAGCAAACGATTTTTGATAATTTGTTGCTGGTTAATGCTTATAAACAAGCGGCTAATTACGAGCAGATTATGCATTTTGAAAAACGACAGGCATCTGGTCTAGAACATCTTGAAGGTATTATTTATGCCATAAAAAACTCAAAAAATATCAGCTTCGACTACACAAAACATTGGGAAGGAATTCCTCGAAAAAAAGTGGTAGAACCTTACGCGGTAAAGGAATTCCGAAATCGTTGGTATCTTCTTGCGAATGAGCGCGATGGGAAAAATTTTCTTCTAAAAACCCTAGGTCTGGATCGGATTTCAAATTTTGAATTGTCAAATTCATCATTTAAAAGACAAGAAGTTGATATTGAAACTTTATTCGAAAACTCATTCGGAATTATATCTACTTTGCATGAAAAGCCGAGCATCATTACGTTGTCTTTCGAGCCGTGGCAAGGGATGTTTGTCAAGTCGCTTCCCATTCATCATTCTCAGAAAATTTTGCTTGATAATCAAGATGAACTTAAAGTGGAACTCACATTGGTTCCTACTTATGATTTCTACCAAGAATTATTAACACATGCCGAACGTATTTTGTCTATTGAACCAAAATTTGTTCGTGATGAATATGTAAGTTTTTTACAAAAAGGAATTGATAATTTAAAGAAATAAATATGAAACCTACTCTACTCTACATTCACGGTTTAGGTTCCGACAGAAATTCAAGAAAGTTTACTAATCTCAAAGATTATTTTCAAACTCAATTAGAATATGATTTTCTGGAATGGAACAATGATTCTGATGTAAAAAAATTAATTGAAGAAAAATTAAAAAAATATAAAAATCAAACCCAGCTTATCATTATCGGAGATTCTACGGGAGCTAATTTCGCTTATCAGCTTCGTGAGTTGCGCAATTCTGAAAATGATGTTTTGATTTTGACAAGTCCGCTTCTTGATATTGATAAACGCATTGCTAATTTCGATTTTCCAAGTTTTATAAAACCTCAATTGATAAAAATTGAAAGTCCTAAAAATGCGTTAATTATAGCTTCTAGAAGCGATGAAGTGCTGGATCAAACGGATTTGTTTGGAGATATCTGTGACGAAAATTTTGTTTCTCCACATGAAAATCTTGAAGTCGTGGAAATTGATGACTCTCACAGATTACTTCATTTTGCCGAATGGGCAATACCGGTAATCAGTGATTATATAAGAGAGAAAATAAAAGAGCAGTAAAAACTGCTCCTTTTAGTAAATAATAATGAAAAGTTGCTTCGCCAATTTTTTAGCTTTATTAATAGAATCCATCGTTCCACGGGATTTTCCATCCCAAAAAGCAAACACAACATCCGAGTGTTCAATAATTTGCGTATTACGCGCCAAAGCCGCACCACGACCAAATTTTTTATAATCAGGTCGATACACAATCATGTCAACTGCTAATTCTTGAGCATATTTTTCGGCCAAAGTATCGGTACCGGAAGCCCCACCCGAAACAATTGCTGTTAAAATACTTTGATTTTTAATATAAGCATCCAAGTTTTTTTTCAAAAGGTCATAATTATTAAAGTCGCGACCACCGACAATTCCAATATTCATAAGCTCGATTTTGAAGCAAAAATATTGGTGGGCATGGTCGAGTTGTGACCTATAAGAATTAAATTACTGAAGACCTTTTAATCATTTGCAAATTTTTGACAGTTATCGTCTTGTTTTATATTCCTGTAAACTTAAAGAATTTTTAAAATTAGATGCATACGTTTAAGAAAATCAGAGCACACCAATTAAAAATCAAACTAAAATCTAAATGTGTGCAATATTTGTCTGCCTCCCTATCCTATTTATTTCTTAAATAAAATTTATCAATTTTGGAATTTTTCACAAATATTATTTCGAATAAATTAATATGAAATCTTTAAAATTAAATAACTATGAATTTATAAAAACAAAAAAGCCGGAAGATTGTTCTTCCGACTACTAATGCTCAAAAGGAGCCTTTTTTTTAAAGATATCTTACCAACGGCCACCGCCACGGTTTCCTCCGTTACCGTAACCACCGCCTCTATTATTATCAAATGATCTTCTTGGTTTTTCTTCTCTAGGTCTAGCTTCGCTAACGTTCAAAGTTTTTCCATTAAAATCTTGTTGATTAAGTGCTTCGATAGCTTGCTTAGCTTCGTCGTCGTTTGGCATTTCAACGAAACCAAAGCCTTTTGATCTTCCTGTATCACGGTCCATAATAATCTTTGCAGAAGAAACTTCTCCGTGATTTTCGAATAATGATAACAACTGTTCTTCTTTAGTTGCGTAATTGATGTTTGAAACAAAAATGTTCATTGTATAAAAAAATTAAATTGGTAATAAAAATTTGTCGTTATAAGAGAAGACAAAATAGAATGAACATATTGAATTCGACTATAAAAACATGTGCAATTTACACTTTTTAATTTTAATTGTTTAGATTTATTTTATAATGTTACAAAATTGTAAAGAATTTTTAACTTTGATAAAATTTTAGTTATGAAAAAAACTCTATCCTTAATAGCTGTAATGGCTTATCTTGGAGCATTTGCTCAGTTTACAAGTCCTAATACAGGCGTCACATACAACCTGACAAGTCTCGCGCAAGCAGCTCCAGGAACTGTGACTAACAATGGAGATCACTTTTTAATCTCCCAGAATGTTACTATTTCTGCCAATGATAAATTAATTATTGACGAAAACACAGTCGTTAAGCTTAACAAAGATGTTATGCTTTATATTTTCGGAACTTATCAAACCAATTCTCCACAGCTTATCTACACAACCAATGTGGAAGGCGAACCTTATAAAGGTATCCGTTTTGAAGATACTTCTACAGTAGATATCAAAAATACGACTATCGAGAAAGGTGGCGGTATGAGAGTAAATACGTCAAACTTTGTCATGAATAACTGTATTATTCGAAAAAATGTTACAGTGAGTGGTGGTGCCACTTCTAGCGCCGCTATACAATTTGGAAGCGTTAACAATACCTTGATAAAAAATTCTGGATTTATAGAAAATTACGGTTCTGCACTAGGATCAGGTGCTAACATCAGCGTATCTGGAACTATTGACAGCAACTATTTTTATGGCAACAACACCAGTAACCAAAATCGACCACAAATCAATATGGGACCTGGTGGTACAGCAGGTATTGTCATCACCAATAACGAAATTATTGGTAACAGAAATCTCACAATGACAGGTGGTATATCTGCTTCTGCTTTGATAGGTGGCGCTAATAATGTTAAAATCGAATACAATATTATTCGTGACAACCGTTACGGGATAACCGTTGCGGGTAACTCTTCTTACGGAACAGTCACAAGAAATATTATTGAAAACAACAATACCCAGAACAATCCATTACAAGGTGGCAGTGGAATCAACTTTATTGGATCAGGAACTGCCGTTATGGATATTAAAGTAAGTGGAAACCAAGTACGTGGAAATCTGTGGGGTGTAACTTTACAAGGAACTGCGCAAGCTAATTTTGGTAGCGATATACCTGGAAAAGAAAACGAGGGGAAAAATATTTTCAAAAACAATATTAATGAGGGTAAAGTCTATGCTTTGTATAATAATACACCCAATAATATTGAGGCAAAATTCAATTGTTGGAGAGAAGGCGAATTATCTAACGATGCTATGGTAGAAGATGTTATAACCCATCAAGTTGATGATACCGCTTACGGCGTGGTAAATTTCAAACCTTATAATTGTGGCGCTGTACAAGCTGTTACTGACTTACAAAAAGTAAAACTTCAAGTGTACCCAAATCCTAGCCAAGGAACATTTAATTTAAAATCGGAATCGGAAGGCAATGTTGTAATCACCGATTTTTCAGGACGAACGGTTTATTCTGGTTCGGTTATTAAAGGTGAAAACAAAATCAACCTGAAAGCAACCGCAGGAGTTTATATTTTAAATTATCAAAATGAAACGGCAAAATCTTCAACAAAGATTGTCATTCAATAAATAATTATAACAGAGTATTAATCGGTACAAATTAATTTTTGCACCGATTTTTTTTGATTTGTTGAGAGCTTCTTTCTCGCTTTATATTTTTCATTTGGATTGAGAAATCTTCAACTATAAAGTAAAAAACCCATATCGAACTACTCACAAAATAAAAACTAAAACAATCTCTAAGATTAAATGTGACATTCCATAAAACACCTACGATTATTTTTTTATATATTTACTTAGTTAAGCAAAAATGTAGATGAAAACACTGAAAGCCAATATCCCTTCCATAAAAACTTTCATGGTTAATGAAAATGGTGAAATCTTCAACCAACATGGAAAACAACTGAATGGTAAAAAAAACCCTTCCTTTCCTTATCTTAAAGGTTTAGATTTTCTGAATCTTGATAAAAAAAGACAGACAATCTCTTTCGCAAAAATTGTTTGGAATACTTTTAATCCTGATAATATGACGCAAAAAAGCGATATTATCCAAGTTATTGATCAAAATGCAGAATACGTTTTTGCAATAAGTAATCTAAGAAAAATAAAACGTAAAGATCGTGTCGAAGCCCTTAATAAAGTTAGGTTTGAGAAGATAAAACAACGACAATCTAATGTTTGATTTCCGATTAAAAGTATTTTCTTGCGTTGCTAAAAGATTGAGTTTTACTAAAGCAGCGCAAGAGCTGCATATTTCGCAACCTGCGGTTACTAAGCACATTCAGGAATTGGAGCAACAGCTTAGCACCAAACTTTTCACCAGAAATGGCACCAGCATAGAGGTAACGTCGAGCGGAAAAATACTTTTAGAAAAATCCAATCTTATTTTTGAAATTTATCGCGAGGCAGAATTTGAGATTAATAAACTTAACAACAAATTAAAAGGAAATCTCAAAATTGGTGCTAGCACAACGATTGCACAATATATTCTACCGGAAATCTTGGTTAAATTCCATTCTTATTATGAGGATATTCATATCGAATTGACTTCCCAAAACACGGACAAAATTTCGGAGCTTTTAAAAAACAATTCTATTGATCTTGGTATTATCGAAGGGCCTTTCCAGTCGCCATTATTTGATTATATTCCTTTTATTTCTGATGAAATTGTATTGGTCGCAAGAACGGGACATCCGCTAGCCAACAGAACTTTAGCGATGAAAGACCTTCATGATATTGATCTTATCAGTCGGGAAAATGGTTCTGGCACTCAGGATTTTATCGATTCGGAACTACGAAAAATGAAAATCCCAACAACGGAGTTCAAAAAAATTATGAATCTGGACAGCAGCGAAAGTATCAAAAACTATTTAGTACATTCTAACGCAATGGCTTTTCTATCGGTAAGCACGATTACCAACGAGCTGAAATACAACAAACTAAGCATTATCGACGTCAAACAATTTGAAATCAAAAGGCAATTTCAATTTATAATTCCGAAAGGCGAAACGCCCGAACTTGTCAAGTTATTTATGAAAACCTGCGGCATCATGACACAATAAAAAAGTCCGAAAGCTAAAGCTTTCGGACTTCTATTTGGGCGTAAATTATTCTTAATTAAAGTTAATGATTTCTGCCATTTTAGCATTTTCCTCATTTACCAACTCATCATCTACAAGGATTTTTCCACTGTTTTCATCGATAATGATTTTCTTTCTTTGTGCAATTTCCATTTGTTTTTGAGGTGGAATTGTGAAGAAAGATCCTTTCGGTGCGCCTCTTTCCAGACCAACAACCGCTAAACCGTTGATAGATCCTAGACGAATTCTTTGGTAAGAGGATAGTAATCTTGCATCAATTTTTTCAGAAAATTCTTTAGATTTTTCTAATAAAAAATCTTCTTCTTTTTGTGTTTCTGCGATCAACTCATCCAACTCACTTTTTTTATGCGTAAGGTGGTTGCGTAGATCTTCAATTTTGCTATTTAGCTCGCTAAGTGTTTCATTTTTGTGAGCAATTTTTGCGCTGTATTCTTTGATTCTTTTTTCAGCTAATTGAATTTCCAAAGTTTGGTATTCAATTTCTTTATCCAAAGACTCGTACTCTTTGTTATTTCTAACATTATCTTGTTGAGATTTGTATTTAGAAATAAGATTCTGAGCTTGTGTAATCAATTCTTTTTTGGCGTTGATTTCACCGTTCTGCTCTTTAATATCCGCATCGAATTTGTTGGCTCTTTTCTCTAAGCCTTCAATTTCGATTTCTAAATCTTCAACCTCGATAGGCAATTCTCCTCTCGTATTGCGAATTTCGTCCAATCTAGAGTCAATGATTTGTAAGTCATAAAGTGCTCTTAGTTTCTCTTCAACCGAGATATCGTTTGCTTTTTTAGCCATATCTTAAATAAAATAATTTACAGGGTTGTTTTTTTTGCTCGTTTTAGCGATTGCAAAGTTAATAAAATTTTCGGACAATATTTCATATAATTGTTGAGTAACAAATTGTTCGCTTTCAAAATGTCCAATATCGGCAATTAATATTTTATTTTCACCGGAAAAGAAGTCGTGGTATTTGACATCTCCAGTAAGATAAGCCTCGCAGCCCGCAGCCATGGCCGCTTTTATTCCACTAGCACCACTTCCACCGAGAACGCCTACTCTTTTTATAGTTTTCTGTTCTGTATTACTGTATCTAATGACCTCGAGGTTAAAGGTTTTTTTAACTAATTTTAAAAAATCTTCAACGCACATTTCGTTCTCCAAATCTCCAAATCTTCCCAAACCAGCGTATTGATTATCATTTTCTAAACTAATAATTTGATAAGCAATTTCTTCGTAAGGATGCGTACCAAACATAGCTTTCAGAACCGCCGATTGTCTATAATTTTCAAATATAAATGATAATAAAACTTCATCAGCATTTTCGCGTTGATTAACCTCGCCTAAAAAAGGATTGGCGCCATGTTTTGGTCGAAAACTCCCTTTACCTTCTATTGCAAAACTACATTCGTCATAAAAACCAATATTTCCCGCTCCGGCTTCAAAGATAGCTTCTTTCACTTTCTCAGCTTGAAGTATAGGAACATAGACTTCCAGTTTTTTTAAGTTTTGGGACTTTGGCATTAATATTTTCTGATTTTGCAAACCTAAAGCTTCACATATTTTAAAATTAACACCAAAGAAATCATTATCAAAAGCCGTATGCATGGCGTAGATGGCGATTTTGTTTTCAATTGCTTTGAGAACTGCTTTTTCAACATAGTTTTTCCCTGTTAAAGATTTTAAACCTGAAAAAATAATGGGATGAAAAGCTACAATAAGATTAAAGCGTCTTTCTATCGCTTCGTCAACGACATCTTCTAAGGCATCATGTGTTATCAAAATACCTGTCACTTCGCGAGCAGTATTTCCACATAACAAACCGACATTGTCAAAATCTTCGGCTTGTTTTATTTTAAAAATTGTATCTAACTGATTGCAAACTTCTTTTAATATTTTTGGGCTCATATTTCTTCTAGAACTTTTTCTTATGTCAAAACTAAGTGTAAATTTACACTTATTTTAAAAATTATGAGAAGAATAATAAAACCTGAGTTTGATTTGACTCCTGAAGATGGCTGGCTCAGAAAAGTTTATAACGTTATCTATCTCGACAACACGCGTCAAGGAAAAATTTTTGATATTAGCCTTCTTATTTTAATCTTGATAAGTGTTGGCCTTTTGATGGTTGAAACCATACCATTAATCAACTTAAAATATCATAATACTTTCTACACACTAGAGTTTATCATTACAATGATTTTCACGGTGGAATATATCCTGCGAATCGCTTGTATCAAAGACAAAAGAGAATACATTTTTAGTCCAATTGGGATTATAGATTTCTTATCGATTATCCCTTTTTATCTAAGTTTATTTTTTCCTATTATTCATTATATCGGTATTTTAAGAATGTTGAGAATGCTGAGAATTTTCAGAATTTTCAACCTTGCCGATTATATGCATGATGGCCAATATATTTTGAGAGCGCTAAGTCACAGTTCTAGAAAAATTTATATTTTTCTATTGTTCATGGTCATTTTCATTGTGATAATTGGCGCATTAATGTACTTAATAGAAGGTGGAAAAAATGGATTTACTAGCATTCCACAAAGTGTATATTGGGCGGTTGTAACCATAACAACCGTAGGGTATGGTGACATTTCTCCAGCTACGCCAATTGGTAAATTCTTGTCCATTATCGTTATGTTGTGCGGTTATAGCATCATTGCCGTTCCTACAGGTATTGTAACCTCAGAATTCCGAAAAGGGAAACGTTATCATTTCGTATGTGGACGTTGCGGTAACGAAGATAACGACAACGATGCGCGATATTGTAAACAATGTGGTGAAAAATTCGCTTAATTAAATTCCAAATTAATGAAAAAATTCGTTCTTACATTAGCTGTATCTTCCTCTATTTTTGGATTCGCGCAAAGCAAACAAGATTCCATTAAGTTTAAAAATATCTCGGATAAGATCATGACAGAAGGTCAAGCTTATGACTGGCTTTATGATTTAACAAAAAATATTGGTCATCGTCTTAGTGGCTCTTTGGGAAATGAAAAGGCCGTAAAATGGGCAGAACAAAAACTGAAAGAAGCGGGCGCAGACAAAGTTTGGTTAGAAAGAGTGATGGTCCCGAATTGGTATCGTGGTGACGAATCGCTACATATAAAATCTGCCGATGGCACTTGGAAAAATATCAAAATGCTTTCGCTAGGAAACTCAGAAGGAACCAAAGGAAAAGACCTAATTGGCGAAATTTTGGTTGTCAATTCTTTAGAAGAATTTGCAAAAACCCCAACTGAAAAAGTTAAAGGCAAAATTGTTTTATTCAATAACGAATTTCCACAAGAACACATCAAAACCATGCACGCCTACAGCCAAGCAGGCAAAGTAAGACGTGTCGCCGCTACGGAAGTAGCCAAAAAAGGAGGAAAAGCGGTAATCATACGATCGCTAAGTTCTGCTTATGATGATGTTCCACATACGGGAGCTATGAAATATGAAGATGGTATAGAAAAAATCCCTGCAATTGCCATCGGTCCAAAATCTGCAATGGAACTTTCGGAGCTAGCAAAAACACAACAAATATCAGCAAAAATAAACTCCAATTGTAGCATGAAAGGTGTTGTAAGGTCTTACAATGTCATTGGCGAAATTACTGGAAAAGAAAGCAAAAACGTGATCGTTGTCGGTGGTCATCTTGATTCTTGGGATGTCGGTGAAGGCGCGCACGACGACGGCGCTGGAATTGTACAATCCATCGAAGTTTTAAAAACTTTTAAAAATCTGAATATCCCCAATAGAAATACAATTCGTGTGGTGTGTTTTGCCAATGAAGAAAACGGCGTAAAAGGCGGAACTGCTTATGCGAAAAATATCGCTGAAAAAGGCGAAAAGAATATTTTTGCCATCGAAAGCGATAGTGGCGGATTTAGTCCAAGAGGATTTGGTCTCGATATGTCTGACGATAAAAAAGAGATTATAAAATCTTGGAAAACACTTTTTTTACCTTATGGCGTTTATGATTTTACAGAAACTTATGCTGGAACAGACATCACGCCGATGAAATCAACAGGAACTGATCTCGCAGGACTGGTTCCAGATTCGCAACGCTATTTTGATATACACCATACCGAAGAAGATACTTTTGAAAAAGTGAATCGTCGGGAACTGCTACTCGGGGCAACTGTTATGACGCAGCTTGTCTATATGGTTGATCAATATTGGAAATAATTAATTGGAATTAAAATGAAAAAACGACTTATAACTACATCAATTGTTCTGGGGTCTTTTGTAATTTCTTGTGAAAGTCAACCCAAAAACCTTGCCGATGTTTCGCAAGATAAATTCAATTATAAAAGTATAAGCTTCCCATCAAAAGATAATAAAATAAGAGTTTATGCGGATTATTATTCTGCAAATTCTAAGTCGGCGCCACTTATTTTAGCCTTTCATCAGGCTGGCTACAGTCGCGGTGTTTATCGAGATATTGCGCCAAGATTGGTGGCTTTAGGTTTTAATGTCTTGGCTGTAGATTTGCGTTCTGGTGAAAAATTTGGAAACGTTCCCAATGAAACTTTTGAAGAAGCCAAAACTAAAAATCTACCCACAGAATTTGAAAATAGTATTCCAGATATAGAAGCCAGTTATGACTATGCAAGAAAGGTTTTGAAAGCAAAAAAAATCATCTACTTCGGAAGTTCTTATTCTGCTTCTTTAGGTTTTTATAATGTAAGTCAGCATCCTGAAGATTACAAAGCTTTGGTTGTCTTTTCGCCTGGAGAATATTTAAAAATTGATCAAAAGAAAATTGAAAACTATGCGAAAGAGGTCACTATTCCGATATTTTTAAGTTCTGCAAAAGGCGAAAAATCGACTTGGATCGACATATTTAATAATACAAATTCGCGACAAAAAGAGTATTTCCTACCCAACAATTGGCAAGGTTATCATGGTGAAATTACGTTAAGCAGTAATTTTATAGGCTCGGAGGAATATTGGACTGCGCTTACTAAGTTTTTAAAAACAGTGAAGTAAAGTCCTCTTCTTGTTCATAAAAAGTTTTTTTGGCACTCTCATAACCAATTTCAAAAATCTCTTCAAGACGCTGTGGTTTTCGCTCGAATGTACCGTATTGTGCTAATTTCTTAGACGTTATAAACCAATCGCAATAAGCGAATTTATGAATTTCGGTTCTGTGTGAAAGTAAATCATAAGCCCGCGTTGTAATGGCTCGGATGCTATTAAGATCACTCATTTTCACATCTTGAATTGGCGTAACATAGACGCCAATTAATTTTTTACATTCGTTTAAAATAATGTCGGCAGGAAAATTATTAAGAACGCCTCCATCGCTGTACATCGCATCACCAATGATATAAGGCGTCGCAATGCCCGGAATGGAAGACGATGCGATAATTGCGTCAACAACTTTGGCCTCTTTATCAAAAATATCTTGTTCGCCACTGATAAGGTCTGTCGCAATGATACGAATATCTGTTTTTAAATCTCCAATCTTAGAATCTCCAAAAATAGGATCCAAATAATGTGTGAATAATTGTGATGACACAAAACCTGGCTTGTTAAACGTAAAATGTTTCCAATTAAAAAAATAAATAGATTTAAAAAAGTCTAGAATTTCCTCTGGTGTTTTCCCCACAGCATAAAGCGCTCCAACAATAGAACCTGCGCTGCAACATGATAAAACGTCTGGTTGGATGCCTATTTCGTTCAAAAATTTAATAACGCCAGCATGTGCCAAACCTCGCGTACCTCCTCCTGAAAGCACCAATCCTATTTTATTCTGCATCTTTTTCATTAGTCTAAAATAAAACAATGCTGCATCTTATACAAGACACAGCATTGTTTATTTGTAAATCAAAAGTTGATTTATTTTTTATCATATTCTTCGAGAAGATGGATCATATCTTCGCGGGTTTTGAGCTCATCAATTTTAGCAATTAAATCAGGATGTTTTGCAAATAATTCTTTTAGTTTTTTATCTCTTCCAGAAAATAAATTAGAACTGATAGCATTATTTCCATTTATAATATATTCTACTGCGTTAACGTTGCCATAAATATTCGCTATAAAAAAGTCAACATAATAGCCGGTTTTAACCCCTTCAAATAATACTAAAAGCAAATCTTTTTTTGATTTTAATACTGGAAAACGTTCAGAATTTACAAATTTCTTTTTGCTACCATCAAAATCTGTAATTTCGATAAAATCAATTTCAGCATCTTTTATATTTGTTTTCTTTCCTATACTATCAACAAAACTTAATTTGTTAATAATAGTTGTTGGATAAAAATAATTTTTCTTAAAAGCCCACTGCGCCAGTATTCTCGTATGTACTGTGTCGGTTGATTTTTTAAGAACGTATTTTACTGGTAAATGATGTTTTTTATACTCAAATTTCTTTTGGGCAAAAGTTAAATTACCTAAAAATAACAAAAATCCTAAAAGTAAAATCCTCATGTTAAATATGAATAACTTCTCCATAAGCTGCTGCTACCGCTTCCATTACCGCTTCTGATAATGTTGGATGCGGGTGGATTGATTTAAGAACCTCATGTCCTGTTGTCTCCAGATTACGTGCTACAACTGCTTCCGCAATCATTTCTGTAACGCCAACACCCACCATGTGACATCCTAACCATTCGCCATATTTAGCATCAAAAATTACTTTTACAAAGCCGTCGGTATCGCCGTTAGCAGTAGCTTTTCCACTTGCAGAGAATGGGAATTTTCCAACTTTAAGTTCGTAACCTTTTTCTTTAGCTTGTTTTTCTGTAAGACCTACAGAAGCGATTTCTGGTAAACAGTAGGTACATCCTGGGATATTACCATAGTTGATTTTCTCAACATGAAGACCTTTGATTTTTTCAACGCAAGTAATACCTTCCGCAGAAGCAACGTGTGCTAAAGCCTGCGTCGGAATAATATCTCCAATTGCATAATATCCTGGAACCGAAGTTTGGTACCATTCGTTAACCAAAACGCGGCCTTTGTCTGTTTGGATACCAACTTCTTCTAGTCCGATATTTTCGATGTTAGCAGCAATGCCAACAGCAGAAAGAAGAATATCAGCTTCTAAAGTAATATTTCCGTTAGCTGTTTTAACATTTGCTTTAACGCCTGCTCCACTTGTATCTAGAGATTCTACTGATGCATTGGTCATTACTTCGATGCCTGCTTTTTTCAAAGATTTTTCTAAATGTTTAGAAACTTCTTCATCTTCAACAGGGACAATGTTTGGCATAAATTCTACCACTGTAACTTTCGTACCCATTGTTGCATAGAAGTAAGCGAACTCTACACCGATAGCTCCAGAACCAACAACAATCATTGATTTTGGTTGCTCAGGAAGAGATAAGGCTTGTCTGTAACCTATTACTTTTTTACCATCTTGTGGAAGATTAGGAAGTTCTCTAGATCTTGCACCAGTGGCTAAAATAATATGATCTGCACTATATTCTGTAACTTTTCCGTCTTTATCTGTAACATCGATTTTGCGATCTTTCTTCACTTTTGCAGCGCCCATAATCACATCGATTTTATTCTTACGCATTAGGAATTGTATTCCTTTGCTCATATTTTCGGCAACGCCACGACTTCTTTTAATAACGTTTGGAAATTCGAAAGAAGCTTCAACTTTGTTAAGACCGAAGTCTTCAGCATGATTGATATATTTGAAAACTTGAGCAGATTTTAATAATGCTTTTGTTGGAATACATCCCCAGTTAAGGCAGATTCCTCCAAGATTCTCCTTCTCTACAATGGCTACTTTGAAGCCCAATTGCGCAGCTCTGATTGCTGTAACATATCCTCCTGGTCCACTACCGATGACAATAATATCGTATTTCATTACTTTAAAAAATTTTTACCAAAAATAAGGATTTTTTTATTTTATATACCTATTAATTTTAATGAAGTTTTTTTATCGATTTTTCAGTCAGGCAAAGTTTTAATTTAAATTATAAAAATCAATATTAAAAAGTCTTTTCAATTAAAAACCTAAAAATTTAAATTTTAACTGAATTTATTAGTTGAATAATATCCAACTCTATAAAACAAACCCAGATTAAGTCTCGTGCTCAAAAAGTTATTGTATTCTAGTCCGACTTCCTGATACAGATGATCCAGTTTATCATAGTTGAACGTATGTTGATCCATATTTTTCATATCGCCAATCGTTCCTTTATAAACCACGTCAAAACTAGAAGTATTTCTACCAAAACTCTTGAAATACCACGGTATTCTGTGTGTCACATAATAACCCATGAATTTATCATTAAAATACTTCCCCGCCTCCATTGTTGCAAATCCCAAATAGGTCGTCAAATTGAAATGCGAAAAGAATTTATCATTATTGGAAGCGTCCAAACCACCCATCTGGAAATGATGCCAAATAGGAGCATCGCCTGTCATAAAACCGCCATACAAACGTGTTCCCGTAACGCCGAGTTTGGTTTTGAACTGGTGCGCAAACAACACATCAAATCTTGAATAAGAAAATTCGCCACCCAAAATTTTCCCAGCTTGTTCGAAATTAAAATAAACTTCTGGATATTGTTGCTCATAAGTGTATTTCCCAGACGGCGTCATAATGTTTTTAGAATTGGGCGAATATTTTAAAGTTAACATCGTCGCAAAGTTCTTAAAAACACGCTTTTCGCCTTCGTAATAATAATCGAATTTGGTTTCTTCATTTTGGCGTTTTGCAGAAATCTTCATAGTTAAAGCATTATTAAGATCAACTTCGTAGCTAAGTTTTCCTCCTTGGAAACGATAGAATCTATCATTCTGAAGGTCGACGCCCGAATTCATAAACTGCATTTTGAAGTTCCATAAATTTTGGCTAAATCTTCCCGAAGATTCTACATCGTCATAATATTCGGCTCGGAAAAACGAGTTATAAGCCAAAGTCGTTCTAATGTCAACGCCAACAGCATATTTTAATTTAGAATCTTTGAAGCCATAAGCTATATAAATATCTGGAGAAATATATTGGTTAAACTTCTCGTTAAGTTTAGCTTTTAATGCCAATCTTACGCCTTCGTAACGATTATAATTGCTGCCAAAAGGATCGACATCCAATACACCAAGACGAATTTTGCCTCGTACCAAATTGCTTATGAAACTTGCTTTTTTGTCAAGATTGTATTTTTGTCCAAGGCTATCGATTTTCACATAGGTCATCTTCTCCCGAGCTGTCAAACTGTCCGTTCTGTATTGATCCAAAAGGCTGCCATCTGTATTTTTGATAGACATTGTATAACCTCTAAAATCTTTAGCACTAAAATCCACTGGTGTTTTAAAATCAAAATAATCGACTTTCATAGAGACATAATTCCCGAATTTGGTACGTCGTTTTTTTAATTCTTCTCTTTTTTCTTCCGCAGATTTTTCGGATTTATCTTTCTCGTCCGATTTATTTTCGGTATTATTAAAACTCATACTTCCTGCACGAATTTTAAGATTTTCTTTTTGTAAAAACCATTTGTTTTCAATAGGAATCCAAATTGATGTTATGCTACCATCATTGATTTTGTTGCTGTTACTTTCAATTTTTTTTATGGCAAACGTTTGTTGATCTACATACAGGTAACCATTATATTTTCGTCGATTGGGTTCCGACTTTTTACCAACCTGACGAAACCGAATCACATAATTCTCGCGTCCGTCAATCTCTATAGAATCGGTTAAATAGTAGCGGTAAAGATTTCGATTTTCTGGAATAATCTCACGAGGAATTTTGTTACGGTTAGAACGCAAAGCCAAAAGCTGATAAATAGGCTCTTTGAGTCCAGAAACACGATTATCCAACACATTGACTTTTTCGCCATATTCTTTGGAATAAAGATATTCGTTCGCCCGTTCCCAAAGGAAAAGTTTGCTCTGCATCATCGTTTTGGTCATGTCATTTTCCATCAAAGAATCTTTCTTTTCACCTTTGGATTGTTTAAGATTTTTAGCAGGAACCAATTTCAAAGAGTCCAAACGCTTTGTCATATAAGTTTGATAGAGTTTAATACTATCTTCATCAAAATCAAACGACATTTTCTCGTAGGATTTGAAGGCATAAGAATCCAAACTTCGTGGCGAATTGTCTTTGAAATGATTATTAACTTTATCCAAGATTGCTATCGCTTTCGGATCGCTTTTATCATTGACAATGACAGCTTCTATCTTGTTAACCTTCGATTCTTCTTTTTCTAAAGACACTTCCATCACCTTGTCAACAACAACATCGGCATCTTCATAATCGGGATGTTTTACTGTAACTTGATCACATTTTGTCTTGAATTCTAATTTACCATGATTATCAGTATTGCCCAATAATTGCTTGTTACAATACACTGAAGCATTTGATAAAGGCATATTTTTACCAGCAATTCTCACCCAAATCATTGATTGTGAAAATGTGAAAAGACTGATACAAAAAAATAATAAACTATAAAGTTTTTTCATTGTTTAAAACATGTAAGAACCTACGAAAATAAAAATATATCTTGACTTTAGCACTAATAGATTGTAAAAGCTTAATCTAAACCCCTTTTAAAATTCTAAAATCCGTAAATTTGAAAAAATTTAAAACATGGGAGTAGCTGATTTTTTAGCAAAAAAGAAAAAAGCTTTAGCCGAAAAAAATCTTAACGAAGGTAAAGCCTTTCAGGAAGAGTTTGGCAAACAAGAAGGCGTTGTAACATTGGAAAGCGGATTACAATATCAAATTATCACGGATGAAGAAGGAAGAAAACCCGAGGCTAGAGATACGGTAATTTGTCATTATCATGGCACAACCATCAAAGGAGAAGTTTTTGACAGCTCTGTAGAAAGAAACAAACCAGCCAGTTTTCCACTTAACCGCGTTATTTCTGGTTGGACAGAAGGTTTACAGTTGATGTCAACGGGCAGCAAATGGAAGTTTGTAATTCCACCGCATTTGGCCTATGGCGGTCAACAAATCTCGAAAGAAATTGGACCAAATTCTACTTTAATTTTCGAAGTCGAATTGATTGGGATTAAATAAAATAAATATATTAAATAAAAAAACCTGAGCTAATGCTCAGGTTTTATATTGATAACAAAATTGATTAATTATTTTACTTGATCTACAACAGCTTTGAAAGCTTCAGGGTGGTTCATTGCAAGGTCTGCAAGAACTTTTCTGTTAAGCTCGATGTTGTTCTTTTTAAGAGCTCCCATGAACTGAGAGTAAGACATCCCGTGCTCTCTAGCTCCCGCATTGATACGCGTAATCCAAAGTGCTCTGAAGTTTCTTTTCTTCTCTTTTCTACCGCGGTAAGCATATTGCATTGCTTTTTCCACGGCGTTTTTAGCTACAGTCCAAACATTTTTTCTTCTACCGAAAAAACCTTTAGCCTGCTTCATAATTTTTTTTCTGCGCGCTCTAGACGCTACAGCGTTTACTGATCTTGGCATAATGTAATTGTTTTTTTGAAAAGGGCGGAGTTGTTACAACTCTCTTTTGTGCGCCGTTTCAGGGTTAAAATTTTGAATTGTTTTGTGAATTCTTATAAACCGAAAATTGGTTATAAAAACTACTTAATTGCTAATTGACGTTTAACACTTCTCTCGTCCACATTAGCAACATAAGAAGTTTGCGTAAGATTTCTCTTTTGCTTTGTCTCCTTTTTTGTCAAGATGTGGCTTTTGTAAGCATTTTTTCTTTTGATCTTACCTGTTCCAGTAAGAGCAAAACGTTTCTTAGCACCAGATTTCGTTTTTAATTTTGGCATTGTTTTGCTTTTTATAATTTGTTATCAATATTCTTTGAATCTGCAAAATTACAAAATTATTTTGAATCTTGCGGACTTATATTTAAAAGCAAGAGACCTACATTAATCTCTTGCTATATATTTAAAAAAAACAGTTATTATTTAGCAGGTTTTTTAGGACTCATCATCATAATCATCCTTTTACCCTCTAGCTTAGGAAGTTGATCCACTTTACCAACATGCTCTAATTCTTGAGCTAGTTTTAAAAGTAAAATTTCTCCTTGATCTTTAAAGATAATAGAACGTCCTTTGAAGAATACATAAGTTTTAAGTTTAGAACCTTCTTCTAAGAATTTTTCAGCGTGCTTTTTCTTAAATTCGTAATCGTGCTCATCTGTCTGAGGACCAAAACGAATCTCTTTAACCACAACTTTTACTTGCTTTGCTTTTAGTTCTTTTTGCTTTTTCTTTTGCTCATATAAGAACTTTTTGTAATCCAAAATCCTAGCGATAAATGGCTCGGATTTATCTGATATTACTACCAAATCCAACTCTTGCTCTCTAGCAATATCTTTTGCTTTAGCCGTAGGATATACGCCTGGCTCGACATTTTCACCAACTAGACGTACTTCTTTTACGTGGATTTTGTCGTTAATCATATGCAAATCTTCCTGTACTGGACGACGCATTGGACCTCTTCTGCTGTTGTTACGTTTTAGTGCTATTGTATTAAAATTTTAAAGTTATTACTAATTATTTTCGCCGAAAGGTTTAATGCCTTTCATACTTTCTGTTTTAAAATAAGAAACGAAATCTTCGATTTTCATCTCGCCAAGATCGCCCTCGCCTCTTCTTCTTACCGATATCGTATTGTTACCAGCTTCATTTTCGCCCACAATTAACATGAACGGAATCTTGTTAATCTCTGCATCGCGAATCTTTTTACCTGTTTTCTCGTTACGCTCATCAATTAGACCGCTAATATCGTGATTTTCCAACAATTGTGAAACTTTTTTAGCATAGTCTACATATTTTTCGCTAATAGGGAGAATAATAAACTGATCTGGACTCAGCCATAATGGAAAATCACCAGCTGTATTTTCAATTAAAATCGCGATAAAACGTTCCATAGAACCGAATGGTGCTCTGTGGATCATTACTGGACGATGCTTTTCATTATCATTACCAACATACCAAAGGTCAAAACGTTCTGGTAGGTTGTAATCTACCTGAATGGTTCCTAGCTGCCAACTTCTACCCAATGCATCTTTCACCATAAAATCCAGCTTCGGGCCATAGAACGCTGCTTCACCATATTCTGTTACCGTCTTAAGATTTTTAGCCTTTGCAGCATTGATAATGGCGCTTTCTGCTTTTTCCCAGTTGTCGTCGCTACCGATATATTTTTGTTTATTTTCAGGATCTCTTAAAGAAATCTGCGCTGTAAAATCTTCGAATCCTAAAGAACCAAAAACGTAAAGAACCAAATCTATAACTTTTTCAAATTCTTCATTCAACTGATCTGGCATACAGAATAAATGCGCATCATCTTGCGTAAATCCACGTACACGTGTCAAGCCATGTAATTCTCCTGATTGTTCGTATCTATACACCGTTCCAAATTCTGCATAGCGTTTTGGAAGATCTCTGTACGACCATTGTTGCGCTTTGTAGATCTCGCAATGGTGTGGACAGTTCATTGGTTTTAATAAAAACTCTTCCCCTTCGTTTGGTGTTTTTATCGGTTGAAAACTGTCAGCACCGTATTTTTCATAATGTCCCGAAGTTACATATAAATCTTTGTGCCCAATATGTGGAGAAATCACAAATTCGTAGCCTTGTTTTCTTTGAGCAGCAGATAAGAAATTTTCTAATTTTTTTCTAAGCGCAGCACCTTTTGGTAGCCAAAGTGGAAGACCTGCTCCAACTTTTTCTGAGAAAGTAAAAATCCCCATCTCTTTGCCTAACTTACGGTGGTCGCGACGTTTTGCTTCTTCAAGCCTTTCAAGATATTCGGTAAGTTCTTTTTGTTTTGGAAATGAAATACCATAAACACGCGTCAATTGCTTGTTCTTTTCATCTCCTCTCCAATAAGCCCCTGCAGCATTAAGAATTTTAACAGCTTTCACAATTCCTGTTGCAGGGATGTGTCCACCACGACAAAGGTCTGTAAAGTTATCGTGCGTCACAAAAGTAATTTCACCGTCTTGAAGATTTTCTATTAATTCTGTTTTAAAAGGATTGTCAGCATATTCTTTCAATGCATCTTCTTTTGAAACATGTCTTAAATTGAAAGTTGAATTCTTTTTAGCATTTTCAATGATTTTCTTCTCAAGCATTTCAAAGTCTTTTTCTGACAATGCTTTATCACCAAAATCTACATCATAATAAAATCCATTAGCAATCGCAGGACCTATTGTCAACTTAGCTTCTGGATAATACTCCATAATGGCTTGTGCTAAAAGGTGGGCTGAAGAATGCCAAAATGCTTTTTTTCCCATATCATCATTCCACGTCAACAATTGCACGGTAGAGTCGGTCGTTATTGGCGTGTCAACTTCTGTCTGTTGGCCATTAACAATTGCAGAGATGGTATTTCTTGCTAATCCATCGCTGATACTTTGTGCAACTTGAAGTGGAGTCACTGCTCCATCAAATTCTCTGATGCTAGCATCAGGAAGCGTAATTTTAAGCATAATGATATAAAAAATTAAGGTACAAATTTAGTGTTTTTTTCAAATATTTAACAAGGTCTTCGCCAAGATGCTATAATTTAATTTTAAATATTTAAAATAACAAAAAAATAAAACACCCCGAAAATTCGGGGTGCTTCAATATATTTATTCTATTCTTACTCGCAAAGGATAATTCCTTTATCGTTGTTGAATTCTAGAACACCACTTCTTATCGGAAAAGAGAATGCTGTGTTAGCCTCGTCTTCCTTGGTGAAATATTTAGAATACTGTGCAGAAATTTCTTCGGTATAGATTTTTATATGACCATTAACTAATGCTGAAACAATAGCGGCGTGGTTTTTAAAAATATGAAACTCACCTTGTTTTCCTGGTAATAAAATCGAGTTCACCGAACCTTCAAATACTACATATTCTGGAGTTATAATTTTGATTGTCATTTTAATTTAGATTAAAAGATTTCAGATTTCAGATTTCAGACATTAAAGTCTCATGTCAAAACTCTGATACCTAGTGTCTAATTATTAAGCTTTGTTATCAGCTAACATTTTCTCACCAGCTTCGATAGCTTCATCGATAGTTCCTTTTAGGTTGAAACAAGCTTCTGGAAGGTGATCTAACTCACCATCAATAATCATGTTAAAGCCTTTGATTGTATCTTTAATATCTACTAAAGATCCTGGGATACCTGTAAACTGCTCTGCTACGTGGAAAGGCTGAGATAAGAATCTTTGTACTTTTCTAGCACGATAAACAACCAATTTATCTTCTTCAGAAAGTTCTTCCATACCAAGAATCGCGATGATATCTTGTAATGCTTTATATCTTTGAAGAATTTCTTTTACTCTTTGTGCACAGTTGTAATGCTCCTGACCAATAATTTCTGGTGCTAAGATTCTAGAAGTTGATGCCAATGGATCTACTGCTGGATAAATACCTAATGAAGCAATCTTTCTATCTAGTACCGTAGTTGCATCTAAGTGAGCAAAGGTTGTAGCTGGCGCCGGGTCTGTTAAGTCATCCGCAGGCACATAAACCGCTTGTACAGATGTAATAGATCCGTTTTTAGTCGATGTAATTCTTTCCTGCATCGCACCCATTTCTGATGCTAAGGTTGGTTGGTAACCTACCGCTGATGGCATACGTCCAAGAAGTGCTGACACCTCTGAACCTGCTTGTGTAAAACGGAAGATGTTATCTACGAAGAATAATACGTCACGACCTTGTCCTGACTCTCCACCATCACGGAAATATTCTGCAATTGTAAGACCAGACAATGCAACACGTGCTCTTGCTCCAGGTGGCTCATTCATCTGACCGAAAACGAATGTTGCTTTAGAATCTTTCATTTCTTCAAGATCAACTTTAGAAAGATCCCAACCTCCATTTTCCATAGAGTGCATGAACTCATCACCATATTTAATAATACCAGATTCCAACATCTCTCTCAAAAGGTCGTTACCTTCTCTCGTTCTTTCACCTACTCCAGCGAAAACCGAAAGACCACCGTGTCCTTTAGCGATATTATTAATCAACTCCTGAATTAATACTGTTTTACCTACACCAGCACCACCGAATAATCCAATTTTACCACCTTTTGCATAAGGCTCAATAAGGTCGATTACTTTAATACCTGTAAATAAAACTTCAGCAGAAGTTGTTAATTGATCAAATTTAGGTGCAGGTCTGTGAATTGGCAAACCACCTTCTTTTGACAAACTTTGGATACCGTCGATAGCATCACCAACAACATTAAATAGTCTACCGTTAACACCTTCACCAATTGGCATTGTGATTTGTTTCCCTGTTCCTATTACATCTTGTCCTCTTTGTAAACCGTCTGTTGCATCCATCGCGATACATCTTACTGTATCTTCTCCGATGTGTTGCTCAACTTCTAGAACAAGGTTTTGCCCGCCAGTTTTCACAACTTCTAGAGCGTCATATATTCTTGGTAATTCTTCAACTTCATTAAAAACCACGTCGATAACTGGTCCAATAATTTGTGAAATCTTTCCTTTAATTTGGTTTGCCATTACTAAATTTTTTCTTGCGCACAAAGATAATAAAAGTTTGTAAATCTGCATTGTCACAAATAAAGATTTTTATCATATTTGCAAAATAGAACTTTAGGTTCTTGAAATTCTATTTTTAAAAGTTCAAGAAGTCTTGATTTATCTATTAATATTAAGACTTTTTACAAAATTATTTTGTTTTGAAAATCATCCAAGATTTAGATCAATATCATAGCGCAAAGCCACTTGCTTTATCTTTAGGAATGTTCGATGGTGTCCACCGTGGGCACTTTTCCATCATTGATAAACTCAACCAAATTGCCACCGAAAAGGAATTGGAATCTGGCATTTTAACTTTTTGGCCACATCCACGCAAAGTGCTCAATCCACAAGATGATGTATTATTATTAAATACATTGGACGAAAAAATTGAACTTCTTGACAAAGCTGGCATTCAGAATTTATTCTTAAAAACATTCGATGAAGCCTTCCGAAATTTGACAGGAGAAGAATTTTGCCGAGAAATTTTAATTAAAAAACTAAATGTTAAACATCTTATTATAGGATACGATCACACTTTTGGAAAAAACAAAAGCGGTAATTTTGAATTGTTGCAACAACTCTCAAAAGAATTAGATTTCCAAGTTGAACAGCTCGGTCCAGTCGATTTTCAGCATCAACATATTAGCTCGACGAAAATAAGAACGGCCTTGGCAACGGCTCATATTGTAGAAGCTAACGACATGTTGGGTTACGCCTACTCGCTTTCGGGAATGGTCATTCATGGTAAAAAAATCGGTAGAACAATTGGTTATCCTACTGCAAATATCGAAGTGCCGGAAGGAAAAATTCTACCCAAAAAAGGCGCTTATATTGTGGAAGTTTGGTTAGACAATCAATTGTACAAAGGCATGTTGAGCATTGGCACCAATCCGACTGTTAATGGTGAAAAGTTGAGCACCGAAGTGCACATTCTTAATTTCGATGGCGATTTGTATGACCAAATAATTCGTGTGAAATTCCGAGAGTTTTTACATGATGAAATTAAATTCGAAGGTTTAGAAAAACTTATTGAAAAACTAGACGATGACAAACGTCTTACAGAAGAATTTCAGTTTTAAAATCGTTTAAGAATTTTCCTTCATTAGTTTTTCACGCAATTTTTTTGTTAAAGATGCGAAAACCAAATCATAGGAATGATTGATTAATTTAATCAGAAAATCTCTCTTTAAGCCCTCTGTTGTAATGGTATTCCAGTGTTTCTTGTTCATGTGATAACCTGGAACAATTTGCACATATTCTTCACGAAGTTCGATACTCCAATCAGGATTAGCTTTTAGATTGATTGTCGTGGGCTGCTTTTCCAAAGACATCAAAAGAAAAATTTTTCCGCCGATTTTAAAAACCAAAGTTTCGTTATCGAACGGAAAATCTTCTGTAACACCAACTTTTAAAAGACAATATTCTCTTATTTCTTCAGCATTCATATTATTAAAACTATACCTCAAATCTAATTAATTTTAAAAGTAATTAAAAGAATATTTCCGAAATTGATTTTCATCATCTACAAAGCTTTCAAAAAAACTTTATTTTCAGCATACAAATCATTAGCTTTGCGCATCACGAATTTTAGAATTTAAAAATGAAAAAAACAGCATTATACGACAAACACGTTGCCTTAGGCGCAAAGATGGTTCCGTTTGCAGGATTTGATATGCCTGTACAATATTCTGGCGTTACAGAAGAACATTTCGCAGTGCGCGAGAAAGTGGGACTTTTCGATGTGTCACACATGGGACAGTTTTTTATTGAAGGTCCACAGGCTATTGATCTTTTACAAAAAGTGACTACCAACAATCTAAATACATTAGAAGATGGCAAAGCGCAATACTCTTGTCTTCCCAACGAACAAGGCGGTATTGTTGACGACCTTATCATTTACAAAATGAATGATGAAAAATATTTTGTAGTTGTTAATGCTTCTAATATCGATAAAGATTGGAATCATATTTCTAAATACAACACAGAATTTGGCGCAACAATGACCAATGCTTCAGATGATATGTCATTGTTAGCAATCCAAGGTCCAAAAGCTGTTGAGACTTTACAAAAATTAACAGATATCAATTTAGGAGACATTCCTTATTATCATTTCACAATAGGTACAGTAGCAGGTGTACAAGATGTTATTATTTCTAATACAGGTTATACTGGTTCTGGCGGTTTCGAAATTTATTTTAAAAACGAAGATGCCGAAACACTTTGGAATGCGGTGATGGAAGCTGGTGCAGACTTCGGAATTGTACCTTGTGGACTTGCTTCTAGAGATACTTTGAGATTAGAAAAAGGTTTCTGTCTTTACGGCAATGATATCGATGATACAACATCACCCATGGAAGCTGGATTGGGCTGGATTACAAAATTCGATAAAGATTTTGTGTCTAAAGATATTTTTGCAAAACAAAAAGAAGAAGGCGTTACTAGAAAATTAGTTGGTTTTGAGTTAACAGATAAAGGCGTTCCTAGACAGGATTATCCAGTGGTTGATGCCGAGGCTAATGTTATCGGGAAAGTAACTTCTGGTACGCAATCTCCCATGAGAAAAATCGGAATTGGATTGGCTTATGTTAACACATCGCATAACAAAATCGGTTCGGAAATCTTCATCCAAGTAAGAAATAAAAACATTCCTGCAAAAGTTGTTAAAACTCCTTTTGTATAAAGAACAGGTCTTCGAAAAAGCCGATTAACTTTCGTTTGTTAATCGGCTTTTTTTGTATTAATATTAAAGATTATTGACGAGAAACTTTAGGCTGGTCAGCGTTGATTGTCGTTTTATAAGAAGCTAAATGATGAAAAGTTAATACAAGTTGTTGTTGGTTTTTCCTAAGTGGTGGGTTTTCTTTTTGGTTTTATAAAAATTGTTGCGAGAATAGAACTTTCGGATGAGAGAATATTATCTACAGACGCAAGAATATAACTTACAGATGCTCTAATATAATTAACAGACACAAGAATATTATTCGCAGTCGTGCCAATATAAGTTACAGATGAAAGAATATAAAAAAATCCTAACAGAATATTCCGTTAGGATGCAAGAATATAAAATAAGGTCGTGTTAATGTAAAAACTTCCTGCTCTAATATTAAATTTGGGAAGTGAATTTGATTGCTGATACGTTTGTATATTCTGGAGAGGTGGCTCCGTAGAGACTTTTCACGTATTTTTTAACATTTTGCGCGATGGAATATAAACCCGTTCCGTCTGCGTAGAGAATGTTATCTCTTTCAATAAGTTTAAGGTTGAATTCGGCTTCGGTTTGGTCAACGGCTTGGGTGGATCTGACCAAAGAATCTTTGTAAGTGTTGAGATTAATTAGTTTTAAATTGTCTTCATTGGGTGTATAGGTTGGAATTGTGGCGAGAAGTTGCAACAAAATTCCGAAGTTTTCGGCTTGTTGGGTGTAAGATTGACGAGATGTGGAAATGCTGTTGTTGGTTGTCGGTTGCTGGTTGTTGGGATCTTGGGGTGGTGTGGTGGTTTTCTTTTGTCCGCCTTGAATGGTGCGATTCAGAGATTTTGCTTGATCTAATGTTCCTTGCGATAATCCTAAAATATCCAATAAATTGATAATTTTTGTGCAAATAGGTTTTAGGTTTTCGAAGGCTACTTGTCGTTGGTGAATGGCTGATTTATTGGCAATTCGTTTGTCTTCGACTTCACTTAATTTTGTGGAAGCTGTGGTATAAAGGGTTTGTAAATTGGCAAGCTTTAGGCTGTCAATAGGTGGATTGTAGTCTGTATAAACTGTAATTTGTTCGATTAATTTTTGAAGGTTCGCTACATTTTTAGCGTGTCCTACTTCTGATTGTGATGCCATGATATTTTGTGTTTTTGATTGTTATCTGATAAAGTTAATGACTTTTTTGAGGACTACAAATTCTACAACAGCGTCTAAAAGTACACCTGTTTCGGTTTTGGATTTGTCGAGTTCGGAAAAAGGAAATAAAATAGTATTGAGCTCTACCTGTGGATTATCTGGTTGCACTACAGCCCGCTGTTGTGTAGTTTGTGTGTAGAAAGCTTGGGACAGCAGGAATGCTACTGTCCACAAAAGGAGTTTTGTTTTCATAGAATATGTTTTTGATGATTAGTCAAATTTTTTGTCGAAACGTCCGTCGGTGATATTTACAACATTCCCATTATGGTCGATTCCTTTAAGTTCAAATGTTCCACAGACAATCTGATGCTGTAAATCCAATTTTGTTATTTTTACTTCTCCAATATATTCAGAATTAGGCTGTGTTGAATATCCATTAAAATTACTGTCAGAATAATTAGCGTAATTATAATCCATTATATCTAAATTCTCAAATAAAATATAGGTCTTATTCAGTTCAAAGTTTTCTATTCTAGCATTAAAAAATATTCTGCTTTTCAGATATATGCAGTAAATCAACTTTAATTATTGTTGTATTGTTTATTCTTTCACAAAATGTTCCTAATCCACCTATAGGATTAATATAATTTGTTGTCGCTACCCAGACTTTACCGTTGACAAGAGCACCAGCAGTATTTTTGCCAGATTGTGTTGCTTGCGGAAGGACGTTGGGATCGGTTTCTCGGTCTTTGCAGGAAGTGAAAAGTCCTATAGCTAAGAGTGATAAAAGGAAAAGATTTTTCATCGGTTTTTATTTTGTATGGTTGTGTTGCTAAAAATAGAAATTATAATGAAATGAACAAATTAACTTTTTGCTAACAGAATTAAGTGGAAAATCAACTCTTTTGAAAACTAAAAATTTGGTCTAGCGAAGGCTTTTTGCATCGTTATGTTAGTTTGTGCAGAAACATATAAAGTGTTACAAAACTCATTTTTTGGAATGAATGTTCTTGTTATTTGTTTGCCATCAATATTAAAATAAAAAAATCCGACTCACATAGTGTGTCGGATTTTTATATATCATTTGATGTTCTAAATTAATGAGAATCTAGTTGTTTTGGTTTATCTGGAAATAAAAACGAAATAAGAACCGAAATTACCAAAATACCACCAACAATTCCTAAAGAAACAGGCGACGGAACGTGTAACCAAGGTGCAACAATCATTTTGGCACCAATGAAAGCAAGAATAATTGCTAATCCGTAAGACAGTTTACTGAACATATAAATGAAGTTTGCCAATAAAAAATACAACGAACGAAGTCCTAGAATCGCAAAAATATTAGACGTATAAAGTATAAATGGATCATCCGAAATTGCAAAAATCGCCGGAATAGAATCTACCGCAAAAATAACATCTGTAAACTCGATAACCGCTACAACGACCAAAAGTGGCGTTGCCATCTTAACACCATTTTCTATCGTGAAGAACTTGTCACCATCGTAGGTTTTGGATATTTTATAAAAACGTTTTACCAATCTAGCACCAGCATTGTCAGCGAAGTCTTCGGCATCGTCATCACTCTCTTTGTGTCCGCCCCAAGATTTAATCCCAGAATACAATAAAAAGAATCCGAAAATGGTCATTACAGCATTGATTTTCACAACTTGTCCAAATAGTTCAAACTCTGGCAAATACGTTAAGTTAATAATCTCAACACCTGCAAAAATGAATATCGCCCGGAAAATAAGTGCACCAATAATGCCCCAGAACAAAACCTTGTGATGCAAATGTTTTGGAACACGAAAAAAGTTGAAAACCATGATAAATACAAACAAATTATCGACGGATAATGCTTTTTCTATCCAATAGGCCGCTTGGAATTCGGTGAACTTTTCAACGGCTAACTTGTGTCCGCCCATGTCATGATTGAAAACCCAATACACAACACCTGAAAATGCCATGGCCAAGGATATCCAGACAATAGACCAAACGGTAGCTTCTTTGGACGATACGACATGCGCTTTCTTATTGAAAATCCCTAAATCTAAAAGAAGCATTATAATGACAACAATTGCAAATCCCCAGACAAGTCCAGGATGCAATTCCATAATGCTTTGATGTTGATGATGCATTTTTTAAATAATTTATTTTTAGCTTAAATTTTTGAAGTACAAAATTAGGCATTAATCAAATCCTAACGTCTCGATTTTTAAAAATATTTCCGATATATCAATAATCATACAAGAGATAAAAAAACTCTTAGAAAAATTCTAAGAGTTTTATCATGTATTTATTCCCACTCGATTGTTGCAGGTGGTTTGCTGGAAATATCGTAAGCCACTCTGTTAATTCCGCGGACTTCATTAATAATTCGATTAGAAACAGTTTCCAAAAACTCATAAGGCAACTTGCTCCAAGTAGCTGTCATAAAATCTATTGTATTGGCAGAACGCACAACAGCTGTATATTCATAAGTTCTCTCGTCACCCATTACGCCAACAGATTTTACAGGAAGCAAAACCACAAAAGCTTGAGATACTTTTTCATAAAGATCATTCTTGTAAAGTTCTTCAATGAAGATATCGTCCGCTTCTTGGAGAATTCTAACTTTCTCAGCATCTACAGCACCCAAAACCCGAATTCCTAAACCTGGCCCAGGAAAAGGATGACGGTACACCAAATGGTGCGGAATACCAAGCTCCTCTCCTACTTTTCGCACTTCATCTTTGAAAAGTTCACGAAGTGGCTCAAGAAGTTCAAAGTCCATATCTTCTGGAAGTCCCCCAACATTATGATGTGATTTGATGACTGCTGAAGGTCCTTTCACAGATTGAGATTCGATAACATCTGGATAAATGGTGCCTTGCGCTAAGAATTTTGCGCCTTCTATTTTATGAGATTCTTCATCAAAAACAGCGATAAACTCGTTACCAATGATTTTACGTTTTTGCTCTGGATCATCTACGCAAGCCAATTTTGAAAGAAAACGATCTGCAGCATCAACCAATTTGATGTTCATGTGAAAATGCTCGCCATAATTTTCCATCACTTTTTTAGCTTCATCTTTGCGAAGAAGTCCAGTATCCACGAAGATGCAAGTCAGTTGATCTCCAATGGCTCTCTGGATGAGCACTGCGGCAACCGAAGAATCAACACCGCCTGAAAGTCCCAAAATCACTTTTTGGTCACCTACTTTTTCTTTAATTGAAGCAACGGTTGTTTCGATATAATTGGTAAGTTGCCAGTTTTTTTCAGCTTTACAAATGTCGAAAACGAAATTTTCTAACATTTTACCGCCTTCCTCACTGTGTGATACTTCGGGATGGAATTGTACGCAGAATATATTTTTAACAGGATCAGAAATCGCTGCAATAACGCCCGATTTGGCATTCAGTTCGAAGCCTTGTGGAAGTGTTGACACTTCATCAAAATGGCTCATCCAAACTACCGAGTTTTGAGAAACGCCTTTCAATAAAGTATTTTCTTTGATGATTTCAAGATTGGCCTTTCCATATTCTCCTTTTTGGCCTTTGTCAACCTTTCCGCCCAATAGATGTGCCGTCAACTGCATACCGTAGCAAATTCCTAAAACGGGAATACCTTGTTCAAACAAAGCTTTTTCTACCAAATTGGCATCTTCTGCATTGACAGAGCTAGGACCTCCAGAAAGGATAATCCCTTTGGGTTGTTTGGCTAAAATATCTTCTAAAGGTGTATTGAAAGGGATGATTTCTGAATAAACTTCCATCTCGCGAATACGACGTCCAATGAGTTGGTTGTACTGCGAGCCAAAGTCTAAAATGATAATTCCGTTTTGCATAGGTTTTATATTGTATTGAAATTTTTAATTGTTGGTTGTTGTTAAAATAGCCCCGATCGACGTGGAAATCCTTTTTTGGATGGCTGAGCGGAGCCGAAGCCATCCAAAAAAGATTGCAACAAAGAGCGGGAAATAGCTCCAAATAAAAAGAGACATTGGTCGCCCAACATCTCTTATCCTTTATTTAGAATTTTCCGATATCATCTCTGTAGAATCCGTAATCGAAATCTACCGGAACGGCATCTTCGTAAACTTTCTTTCGTGCTTCTTCGTAGGTGTCGCCGGTTGCCACGATATTTAGTACACGCCCACCGTCTGAGATAATCTTGTCGCCTTGCTGTCTTGCTCCTGCGAACAAAACTTGGCTGTGTTTCACCTTTTCTGTTCCGCTAATTTCAAAACCTGTTTCGAAATTCTTCGGATAACCGCCTGAGCACATTACCAGACAAACGGCTTTTTTATTTTTAAACTTAAGGTTAATTTCTTTTCCGTTGTAGCAATCTTCGATGACGTCTAATAGATTGTTTTCTAACAATGGTAATAATACTTGCGTTTCTGGATCACCCAGACGCATATTGTATTCTAAAAGATAAGTTCCGTTTTTGGTAACCATCAACCCGAAGAAGATAAATCCTTTGAAGCTAAGACCTTCTTTTTTGAGTCCTTCGATGGTTGGATGCAAAATATTTTTTTCAAAATCTGCTTGATGTTCTGCGGTGTATTCTGGGCTTGGTGCAACAGATCCCATTCCGCCAGTGTTAGCGCCTTTGTCGCCATTTCCTACTTTTTTATAATCTTTAGCAGAGATACAAGGGAATAATTTGTCGCCATTTGAAAACGCAATGATTGAAGCTTCGAAACCTTTAAGGTGTTCTTCTACAACTACTTTTATACCAGCGTCGCCGAAGATTCTTTTGATCATGAAATCGCGTAAAGTTGCCTCTGCTTCTTCTAGAGTTTCACAAATTACAACGCCTTTTCCACCAGCCAATCCGCTTGCTTTAATCACCAATGGAAACTTCTCATCTTTTACATATTCTACAGCTTCCGTAAAAGCATCAAAAACTTTTGCTCTTGCAGTTTTGATATTATAAGTTTGCATGAATTTTTTAGAATAGGCTTTTGAGCCTTCCAAAGAAGCCGCTTTTTTTGTTGGTCCGAAAACCGCTAAATCCGATTTTTTGAACTCGTCAACCAAACCTTCTACCAAAGGGGCTTCTGGTCCTACAATGGTCATATCTATTCTTTGCTTAATGGCAAAATCTTTAAGTTCTTGAATGTCTTTTTCGTAAATATTTTCGCCTAATTGCTCAGTTGTCGCATTCCCATGTGAAAAATACATTTTGGTAATGCGTTGATCCTCACTAAGTTTTTGAGCAATTGCAGATTCTCGACCTCCGTTGCCAACGATAAGTACTCTCATTATGTTATTTATTTCTTATTTGATTTATTGTGTCAAAAATACTAATTTTTCATCAAAAAGCCTCATAATAATTTTATTACAAGGCTTAAAATTTCTTAAAAAATTATTAAATATTATACAGGCAAACTCATAGGAACTTCCATTAATAATATTTCTGAAGATTTTTTTACTTTTAAATCTAATTGACTGATGTCCCAAACGCCCATCGCATCGCGACGACTCAACTTTTGATCGCCTATCGTTGCACCGCCTTCTAACACAAATATATACAAACCGTTTCCTTCTTTATGAAATTGGTAATTGAGGTCTGTATCTTCCGTGAATTTGCCCCAGTTGAACCAAGCATCTTGATGAATCCAAACACCATCATCTTCTTTATTAGGTGATAAAATTTGAAGTAATTGATTGGGAACTAATTTTTGTTCAAAGTTTTGTTGGTCATAACGCGGTTTCACATCATTTTCTTTGGGCATTAACCAAATTTGCAAAAACTTAACATCATCAACATCACTCGCATTTTCTTCAGAGTGCATAATGCCAGTACCTGCTGACAAAACTTGGATATCACCTTTTTTGATAATGCCAACATTTCCCATATTGTCACCATGTCGCAACTGACCGTCTAATGGGATAGATATTATTTCCATATCGCGATGCGGATGACGTCCAAAGCCCATTCCTGCTTCTACAGAATCATCATTAACTACTCGAAGCACTCCGAAGTTAACTCTTTCTGGATTGTAATAATTGGCAAAACTAAAAGTGTGATGGCTTTTTAGCCAACCATGATCCGCATATCCGCGACTGTCTGATTTATAAAATATTGTTTTCATTTTAATCTCATTTTTATAATACAAATCTCTACAAATAAGATTAAAAATAAATTGATGTGTGTTAATAAAAATGTTGCATTTTATTTCATCTTTTCTAAAAGAGCTTCTTCTATAGGTGATTTCACTTTCAATATATCGTTAATAACATCATTCGGAATAGTCATAGAAAGTACATATTGTTTAACTTTCCATTTTCCCCCTATTTTTTCGAGAACTCCAGAACCGCGACAAATTTTCATTTGGGTATCCAGAATTTCATCAAACCATGCGTAATTTCCGTCTTTACTGAAATAGATATTACGTTTCAAAGATTTGAAATTCCAAGTTTTTTTGCTATCAAAAAATGGTTTTGCCCAATTCATAAATTCTTTTTTGTTCCAAACTTCTGTTGCATCCGTCCCAATAAAAGTTGATTCTTCAGCAAAACAATCGAAATAATTTTGAAAATCGGCATTCCCTGCAAATGTGTTGAAGTCGTCCAACAATTTGTTAATATTTTTCTTTTGTACATTTTCGTAGAATCCTTTTTTTTGGGCATTTACACTCAACGAAATCCCAATCAAAAGACATATTAAAACTAATTTTGACTTCATATTTTTAATTTTTGATTTAAAAATACATCAATTTCTCGAAATTTGTTTCGAACCTGTATTTAATATTATTAGCATTATCAATCAAAAGATTAAAATACGTACTTTTGCAACATAAAATTTTACATATAAGAATGTCAAATAAAAAACTGATTACGGCGGCGTTGCCTTACGCAAACGGACCGGTTCATATAGGCCATTTGGCGGGAGTTTACATTCCTGCGGATGTGTACGCAAGATTCGAGAGAAGATTAGGAAAAGACGTGGCTTTCATTTGTGGTTCGGATGAACACGGAATTCCCATTACGATTCGTGCAAAAAAAGAAGGGGTTACGCCTCAAGATGTGGTGGATAAATACCATGAAATCATTAAAAAATCGTTCTCAGATTTAGGGATTTCTTTCGATGAATATTCCAGAACTACCGATAAAAAACATTACGAAGTAAGTCAGGATTTCTTCAAAACTTTATACGACAACGGGAAGTTTACGGAAGAAGTTTCTGAACAATATTTTGATGAACAAGCAGGTGAGTTTTTAGCAGATCGTTACATCGTTGGAACTTGTCCAAATTGTAGCAACGACAATGCTTACGGAGATCAATGCGAGAAATGTGGCTCTACACTTTCGCCTTCGGAATTGATTAATCCAAAATCGATGTTGAGTGGAAATATTCCTGTTTTAAAAGAAACCAAAAACTGGTATTTGCCTTTAAATGACTATGAAGATTTCTTAAATGAATGGATTATTGAAGGTCATAAAGACGATTGGAAACCCAATGTTTACGGACAAGTAAAATCTTGGTTGAATGATGGTTTAAAACCTCGTGCAATGACCAGAGATTTGAATTGGGGCGTTCCTGTTCCTCTTCCAGATGCTGATGGAAAGGTGCTTTATGTGTGGTTTGATGCGCCAATTGGTTATATTTCTTTCACGCAACAATGGGCGGAGAAAAATGGTAAAGATTGGAAAGAATATTGGCAAGGAAACGGTTCGGATTTAATTCATTTTATCGGAAAAGATAATATTGTATTCCACTGCATTATTTTCCCTGCAATGATGAAGGCTCACGGACATTACAATATGCCGAAAAATGTTCCCGCTTTTGAGTTTTTGAACCTTGAAAACGATAAAATTTCAACTTCCAGAAACTGGGCGGTTTGGGCGAATGAATATGTGGAAGATTTCCCTGGTCAGCAAGATGTTTTGCGTTATGCATTGCTTTCTTCGGCGCCAGAAACTAAGGATAATAACTTCACTTGGAAGGATTTCCAAACCAAAAATAACTCAGAATTGGTGGGGATTTTCGGAAACTTTATCAATAGAGTTGCGGTTCTCATTCATAAATATTACAACGGTGTTGTTCCGCAAGGTGATGTGAACGCTCCTGAATTAGCGGAAGTTTCTAAATCTGCAAAAGAAATTCATGAGTTTTTAGAGAAGTTTGAATTTAGAAATGCTTTAACAGCTTTAATGAATTTAGCTCGTTTCGGAAACCAATATCTTCAAACCGAAGAACCTTGGAAAACGATTAAAGATTCTCCTGAAAAAGCGGCTCATTCTTTATTTGTTGGTGCTCAAATTGCAGTTGGTTTAGCACAGTTGTGCGAGCCGTTTATGCCTTTCAGTTCAGAGAAATTATTGAAAATGTTCAATGTTCAAAAAATGAATTGGACGGATATTGAAAACACACCCATTTTAATTGAAACAGGCCACGAAATGAATGAAGCATCACTTCTTTTCTCAAAAATTGAAGATGATGTTATTGATGCTCAAATTCAAAAATTAGAACAAACCAAACAAAATAACGCAAAAACAAATCCTAACGCCAATCCCATGAAAGAAGAAATCACTTTTGACGATTTTACAAAAATAGATCTTAGAACTGCAACCATTTTAGAAGCTGAAAAAGTGGAAAAAGCTGATAAATTACTAAAACTAAAAGTGGACACTGGCGTTGATGTAAGAACGGTTGTTTCGGGGATTGCAGAGAGTTTCACTCCTGAAGAAGTAATTGGAAAACAAGTGATGATTTTACTGAATCTTGCTCCAAGAAAAATCCGTGGCATCGAATCGCAAGGTATGTTGTTATTAACGACTAAAGAAGATGGAAAATTGTCTTTTGTGACGCCAGATAGTCCCGTACAAAACGGTATTGAGATTGGGTAAGTTAGAGTCAAAAGTCAAGATTTGAGATTTGAGATTTGAGATTCGATGTATAAAACAAGTTTTCGGCGCCTGCGGCGCCGAAAACTTTTCAATTTAACGTGAAGTCAGTCATGTTTTTCTTCCAATCTCTCATGCTCCTTTTTGAAAACTGCGGATTAAGCGCGAAGACACTGGTTAAGGTTTTGATATTCAGATAACGGTTATTCATTAAAATAAATGGTACATTTATTTTTACAAAAAAAAAATTGCCATGCGAAAGATTGACCAACTATTCAACGAATACGGTGAAAGCCACCAAAACGGAACCAATAAATTAATTCATTGGATTTGTGTTCCGCTTATATTTTGGACTATTTTAGGTTTTATTTCGCTGATTCCGGCACCACATTTTTGTTTGGCCTACTTCGGTTGTATTTCGGTTGCGAGTATTATTGCTGTTATTTTTGTAACCATTTTCTATTTCCGCTTATCTTGGGTGATCGCCATTATCATGCTTGTTGTCATGCTGCTGATGGAACATTTAGCCTATGCGGTAAATATTCATGTTAGTTCTCCTTGGTTGGTTTATCTAATTGTTTTTGTAGTCACATGGATTCTACAATTTGTAGGTCACAAAATTGAAGGTAAAAAACCGAGTTTCCTGAAAGATTTACAGTTTTTGTTAGTTGGACCAGCGTGGTTGCTGAGTTTTATTCTGAGAGAATTGAATATCAAATATTGAGAAAACTTTCGGCGCCTGCGGCGCCGAAAGTTTTTTTTAACGTTTTTTGGTTTTCGGAGCGGCGGCTTCGCCGCCGCCCCGAAAAAGAAAAAAATCATCCAAAAAAAAGAAGCCCCACTATCTTGTGAATAGCAGAGCCTCCGTGAAAACAAGGTATTTTATAGCGGATTAATTCCGCCAGCATCTTTTATAGGATTTAGCGTTTGACTAAGTGCAATTTGTTCTCTGCGTCTGCGTTTTGCGATGAAGGCTTTTCCTTTCAATACACGAATCATACGAATTTGAGTGTATTTTGTTTTTCCAAATCGATGAAAATAAACGTAAATTTGAATCAAAAATCCAGCATAAATAATATAACCTAAAAGCTTTTTATTGGCAACTAACATTGCGTTCAGTTGCATTGGTTTTAACTGCGTCATTACCGCTTGTTGGCTAACTTGCAAACTGTCCCAATGCACCGCTAAATCTCCAATGGCTTGAATTTGAAACTGATATTGAATCCAAGAAAACAACGCAGAAAAGAAACCTATCGTTATAAAGGATCTCCAACACAACACAAATCCGAAAGCGGGCAAAAGATCGTTCACCTCCAATTTATCCATGGTGTAGTACCAAACCGCGATAAATAAAGAACACATGCCATAGCCCTTCAAAAACATCGGAAGATACCAACGTTCAAAATTCATTTCGGGAACCATGGAAAAATAAAGGATAATGGTAAACATCAACATCGCTCCAAAGCCAGAAAAAACAAACATTCTTAAATTAATATTATGTTTAAACCAAACAATGGCGACAATGGCACCAACAATTAAACCTGGAATCATTAATAAATTTAGTTTAGAATTTGTTAATTGATCGTATTGTAAAACCCCTATGGCAAAGCTGGTTTGCATAGATCCCAACGCCATATAAATCCCCAAACAAAACAGCATAAACAAGCCATGAATGACGTTATTCTTTTTAAAAATATTAAAGGATAAAAACGGACGTTTCAAAAAAGATTGACGAACAATTAATAAAACAAAAGTCACCAAAAACCCGATACTGTTCCAAATGATATAAGGCGAATTAAACCAATCCTGCTGTTTTCCAAAAGATAAAACATAAGAAAGCATGGTAAATGTCGCGATGAACATCAGCATACTCATCCAATCGATATAATACATCGGCATTTTCAGCGCAAATCTTTTATCGTGCATGAAAATCCAACTTATTAAAGCCAAAATCAAACAAATAATCGCTGTCAAAATGAAGAAATATTCCCAGTTGTAAAGAATAGAATATTCAACCACGTAATAATTCACCAATTGTGATAAGGTTAAAACAAAACCATAAAGAATGGAATAAAACGCGCCTCTACTCGGTGTTATCATCATTAATGGAAGCATAAATTCCATTATCACAGCCATTTTCAGAAAACCAATCAGCAAACAATTGATGATGATAATCCACGGATTGTCTGTTGTTCCGTTCACGAATAAGAGCAACGCCAGTAAAACCAGAATAAAAGTTACTTTATCTCGAATTTTAAAACGCAATTTTAAACGAACGGCAATAGGCATAATGGCTCCCATCCCAATAGATGAAGCAAAATTTGCCATCATATAATATTCCGTCATCGTTCCGGAATCGCTCATCATGAAGGTCAGGTTTCCCGTATAAATTCCACTCATTGGCATCAAAATACCCGCAAAAAGTATAATGAGCAAAAGCTGAACAGGTTTGGGAACCCAATTATTAAATATACCTTGATTGTACATGTTTTTTAAATTTTAGACGTGAGATGTCAAACTTTAAACTTTAAACAAACTAGCTAATTATTGTTTCTTTTCTAATTTCTAATTCCTAGTTCCTAATCTCTAACTTCTCTTTTTACTTTTCAAGTTTCAAAACCATGTTCATTCCGGCTCTCAGTTGCTCAACTTTTTTAGAATCGTTTTTCTCAGTAAATTCAATTCTTACAGGAATACGTTGCTGAACTTTCACAAAATTCCCCGTAGAATTGTCCGTAGGAACGGCAGAGTATTTAGAACCTGTCGCCGCAGAAATGGCAGTAACCACGCCTTCAAAGGATTGTCCACCCAAAGCGTCGGCGGTCATGTTGATTTTGCTTCCCAATTGAATATTCGGCATTTGCTTTTCTAAAAAGTTAGCAGTAACCCATTTTTGACCGTTCAAAACAATAGTTCCAATTTGTTGTCCAGGTTGTATCAATTGTCCTTCAGAAATCGTTCTTCTTCCCATCACCCCATCGTAAGGAGCGGTAATTACGGTGTAAGACAAATTGAGTTTTGCCATGTCCAAAGCGGCTTTTGTTCTTTTAATTTCGGCATCGTTAATTCCGATTTTAGATTTCACTTCCTGAGTAGAAAGTTGCGCTGATTGTTTCTGATTAATTAATGTTTCGTAAGACGCTTTTGTAGCATCATATTCGGTTTTTACCGCATCGTATTGTTGTTTGGTAACCGCTTCCGCAGCCAACAAATTTTTATATCGGTTTAAATTTTGTTCTGCATTCCACAATCTTGCTTTGGCTCCTGCAATATTCGATTCCATGACATTGACGCTGTTCGAAACGGTATTTACAGAGTTTCCTGTCGCGTTTTTCTGAGCTAAAGCATTTTGATAAGCCGCTTCGGCTTGACCTAATTGTGTTAAAATTTCGCGATCATCCAAAATCAAAAGCGTGTCGCCTTTTTTCACGGCTTGATGTTCATTAAATTTTATCTCTTTAATATATCCGGAAACCCTTGTGTTAATAGGATTAATGAATTCCTCAACTTGTGCAGCTTCGGTGTAATTTTTATCACCAATGTGGAAATATTGTGTCACCAACCAATAAATCCCGAAGCCAATAATCGCCAATACAACATAGTTGGTAATGGTAGATTTGGTTTTATTTTTTTTATTTTGTTTTACTTTTTCAGCGGTCGTTGGTTTTGCAACATGCTGTGTTTTTGGTTCGGCAGGTTGTGCAGTTTGTTGTATAGTATTTTCTTGTGGTGTATCCTTGTTTTCCATTGTAATTGTCAGTTTTTATAGCGTTCCTGTAGTTTTTAATAAGTTGTAATATTGATACAGAATATTGATTTCTGCATTGGCATAATCCAATTCGGATTGTAATTTTTGGTTCTGAGCATCCGTCATTTCAGCTTGTACAGCCAGCTGATTGAGGTATTTAGCTTCTGTAATTTTGTAGTTTTCTTCCGCTAATTTTTTAGCTTCGTTCAGAATTTCAGCTTGTTGTATGGCTTCTTGATGTTTGATAAATGCAGCATTTACGGCGATGTCGATATTTTGTTCGGTAAGTGTTAAAGCTTCATTGGCCATTTCCTTTTGCATTTCGCCCAGTTTTACTTTTTCTTTGGTTTTGTACAGATTATCAATATTATAACTCAAAGAAACCCCAGCTTGCCAAGAATTGGTGTACATATCCATCGCGGGCGTTCTCGTGGTGATGGGTCTTTGCATATTGTAACCGGCAAAAGCACCAATGGTAGGCATTTTATCGGTATTAATGATTTCAATATTTTTGTCCGCCAATTGAATATTGGTTTGCGCAGATTTTAAAAATGGATTGTTTTCCAACGCCAATTTTTTGAAGGAAGCAATGTCTAAATATTCCTGTTTTGCTTCGATATCTTCAACGGGAACAAGCTCTGTATCGGTTGGCAAGCCCAAAGCGACATTCAATTGATAGTTTAAAATTTTACGATTGTTTTCTAAAACTAAAATCCCTTGATCCAAATTTTTAATCGCCAATTCCGCACGAATAACTTCGTTACGAGTCAGCATTCCTTGATTATAAAATTTTTGAATGTTTTTTAATCGTTCCTGAGCGAGTTTTTTGTTGTT
The DNA here is from genome assembly GCF_053891095.1 of Soonwooa purpurea. Taxonomy (NCBI): domain Bacteria; kingdom Pseudomonadati; phylum Bacteroidota; class Flavobacteriia; order Flavobacteriales; family Weeksellaceae; genus Soonwooa; species Soonwooa purpurea. The sequence goes on along the minus strand of NZ_JBSSMA010000004.1, from coordinate 96,247 downwards.
TTTGTAAACTTCGGTTTGATTAATCAATCTGTAAATGTCCAGATAATTAGAAGTTACCAGAAATTTTACATTTTGCTGATCTTTTGCTAGATCCAATTCCGCCAATTGCTCTCTTAAAGTGGATGCTTCAATAGATTTATTCACCAATCCGCCTTTAAAAATGAGTTGCTGCGCCTGTACAGAATACGTGCTTCCGTAATGTGGCATGCTCACTTTTGTAGAATTGGAAAAATCTTTATCGATAATTAAAGCATCTCCTAAAAAAAACTGACTTGTAGATGCCGTGATAGAAGGAAGTTTCTGCAATTTTGCCACTTCCGTTTGCTGTTGAGAAATAGAAATGTTCTTTTCTGAAATCTTAAGCTGCTGATGGTTTTTTACCGCCATATCCGCAGCTTGCTGAACAGACATTTCTACACTTTGCGCACGAAAAAGCGATGAAAAGCCTACGAAAAGCAATCCCAACACTTTTATTTGTTGTTTCATTGTACCTTGTTTTACGACCGCAAAGTTAGGTTGTGCATAAGGTCAAACAAATGTTTAAGAAAAGGAAAAAGATGTTCAAAAGTAAGATTTATACTTAGAATTGATTTCTATATTCTTTTGGACTCAAGTTTTCATGTTTTTTAAAGAAATGAGAAAATGAATATTGATCGCTAAATTGTAATTGACTTGCGATTTCATTAATAGGTTTGGATGATGATGAAAGTTGCGCTTTGGCTTCGTTTAAAATGAATTCATTAATAATCTGGATCGCACTTTTTCCAAATATTTCTTTTAAAACTACCGTCAAATGTCGGCTAGATAACATCATTTTTTGAGCATAAAATTCTACAGAGCGTTCTTTTTTGAAATTGGCAGAAACAAGTTTAATGAAATTTAAAGCAACTTCCTGAGATCGAGACATTTTCTCTTTGGAAATTTCTCTTTGTTGGGTAACGATATTGGCGAGCTGATAGATAAAAGCAGAAAACAAGGATTCGATAACATCAATCGTATATTCTTGTTCATCTTTGTTTTCGGTATAATATTGGACATTTTGGATGTTATTCCAGATTGCAAAAAAATCACTTTCATCACATTGATAGCCTTTTTTTAGTTCTGAGCGAATGTTTCTAAATGCGCTAAGATGATTGAATTTGAGGTTTAGTTTTTCAAAATAACCTTTATTAAATACGACTACTAAAGCATCTATATTGTGGCTGTATTCTAGTATCTCATAAACAGAATTGCTGTCTATTAAAATTACGCTATAATTTGATGGTGTATAAATGCTAATCTGTTCACGAATCTTCAGATTGCCATTTTTAATCAACAAAAAAGCTGGCCTAGGTGGATAATAAGGATGCCCAACGATTAAATGGTCTAAAATTTTTTTTTGATTAATGATTTTTGCTTCCTCGAAACTCACATGAATTTATTTGTTCAAAAGTAAGAATATTAAATTTTACAATCCTATTTTTTTATTTTAATGAAACTGGAATTGTTGAATTTTAATAATAGGCTGATATTGAAATAATTATTACAAATCTCTAGCCCCGATAGCAGCGGCATCCTTTTGGCTTGGCGCGAGGCGGCGGAGCGTAGCGGAGCCGTCCGAGCGTCAAGCTAAAAGATACAGCGGATAGCGGGAAATAGCTCCTAAAAAAGTGAAAAAGTCTGACCAGATAGTCAGACTTTTATTTTAAAACTGTCCACCGCCCAATGCGCGGTAAAACTCAGTCATTGCTTGCAATTGTTGCAACTTGTCATTCACCGCCGAAAGCTTGGCTTGTAAAAGCGCTTGTTCCGCAGTCAAAACATTCACATAATTAACTTTTGAGGAATATGTTAACAACTCATTGCTATAATCAAGAGCCTTTTGTAAGGATTGTATTTGCAGTTCACGTGTTGTCTCCTTGGACTTGGCTTTTTCGTAGCCGACCAAAGCATCCGACACTTCGGCACCTGCAATTAACAAGGTCTTTTCAAAACCTAAATAAGCTTGTTGTTGACGCGCTTCCGCGATTTTCACTTGGGCTTTTCTATTACCTTGTTGGAAGATATTTTGTGTCAAACTTCCACCAATTGAATAAAACAAGGATTCTGTGAAAAAGTCTTTTAAATTTTGGGAAGAAAGTCCCAATGTTCCTGTAATATTCAATGAAGGATAGACTTGTGCCAAAGCGATATTCTTATTTTCAAATGCTTGTCTAAAAGCCATCTCCGCCGCCAAAACATCTGGACGATTTTGTAATAAAGATGCTGGTAATCCTGTTTTGAAATCCATAAGGATGGCTTGCGAATCGATGGTATTTCTTGCAATTGATTTTGGCGTTTCTCCCATTAATATATTTAATGAGTTCTCTATCTGCTGAATCTGCGTTTCCAAATCTGGCACCATTAATTGTACCGCATAAAGATTAGCTTTACTTTGCTCGACATCCGCACCTGTCAAATAAGCTGCATCCATCAATAGTTGTACAGCTTCTACATTTTTCTCACGCAGTGCAATGGTCTGTTTTGTGATTTCCAACTGTTTGTCCAAAGACAATAATTGATAATACAAACTTGCTGTTTGGGATACCAACTGCGTCTGTACTGCTCTTTTGGCAGCTTCTGTTTGTAGAAAGCCTGCATAAGCAGAACGTTTCATGGATGCCATTTTTCCCCATACATCAATTTCCCAACCGGCAGAAATCCCAAGTTGGTAATTCATAACATCTGGCATTCGGAAGTTGTTACCTTGCGCGGCGGCGCTATTTTTAGAATCCTTAATACCTGCAACGGCATCTACAGTAGGCAGATTATTAAGCTGAGATTGTTTGAAAACAGCATCAGCTTCATTAATTCTGGCTACCGCAATTTTCAAATCATAATTATTCTCAATTGTTTTTTTAATAATTCCTTGCAGTTTATCATCCGTGAAAATTTGACTAAATGCCAATTTTGCAACCGATAAAGAATCTTGATTGGTTTGATTTCGGAATAAGGAATTTTCCCACTCCAATTTTATGTTTGGTTTCTGATAGGTTTCCGTGACTTTACAAGATTGTAGCAAAGCCGCTAAACCAATAGTGGAAACGATATGTGATGTTTTAATTTTCATTTCTAAATAAAATTGAGTGTGGTGTTATTCGCTAAGCCTACTTCCGTAATCTTCTTCAAAAACTTTCTTTTTAGAAACTCGTTCTTGTAAATATTGGAAAATTGCAAACAATGCAGGAATGAACAAAACACCGAAAATAGTTCCTATTAACATGCCTCCGATTGCTCCAATACCAATAGACTGGTTACCTATTGCACCAGCACCACTTGCATTTGCTAAAGGTAGCAAACCAAAGATGAAGGCAAAGGACGTCATCAAAATAGGACGTATCCTTTGTTTGGCTCCTGTGACTGCTGCTCGACCTATAGAAAAACCTTTCTTACGCGCATCTAAAGCAAATTCTACAATCAAAATTGCATTTTTTGCCAAAAGTCCAATCAACATAATAAGGGAAATCTGGGTGTAAATGTTATTTGATTTTCCAATCCAGCTAGAGAAAATCATCGCTCCTGCTAAACCAACTGGCAATGATAACATTACTGCAAATGGTAGCAAATAACTCTCATACTGTGCAGCCAATAAGAAATAAACAAATACACAACATAATATGAAAATAATTATCGTCTGACTTCCGGAGTTAACCTCTTCTCTTGTCAATCCAGAAAACTCATACCCATAACCTTTTGGCAAAGTTTCGGCAGCAACTTGTTTAACAACATCAATCGCGTCACCAGAGCTATAACCTGCGTTAGGCGTACCATTGACCCCAACAGAAGTAAAGAGGTTAAACCTACCAATAGCTTGTGGACCATATACTTTTTTGGTTGTTACAAAACGGCTTAAAGGTGCCATAACGCCATTTTGATTACGAACCATCATCGAATTTAAGTTTTCTAAACTTTGGCGATGCTCCGCTGGTGCTTGATAAATTACACGATATTGTTTTCCAAATAAGTTAACATTAGAAGAATATACTCCTCCAAAATAACCTTGCATCACCGACAAAATATCATTCACAGAGAAACCTGCAGCTTTAGCTGTCGGGACATCAATATCCACCATATATTGTGGGTAATTAGGATTAAATGATGTAAATGCATTTTGGATTTCTGGTCTTTCTTTCAGCGCATTGATAAAATCATTGCTGACCTTGGTAAGGTCTTCTATACTTCCTCCCTTCTGATCCTGAACTTGGAATTCGAAACCTGCGGCGTTACCAAAACCTTGCAAAGTTGGACGTCCGAAGAATACCAATTTCGCATCTTTAATACCAGCAGTTAGCTGATATAATCTTGCGATCAAAGCTTGTGTACTTTCTTCTTTAGATTTACGTTCTGCCCAAGGTTTTAATTTTAAAATTAACATCCCGTTATTACTACCAACACCAGACATCATCCCTCGTCCAGACACTTTCAGAACATGTGCAATTTCTGGTTGTTTTTTCACAATAGCTTCCACCTCGTCCATAACGGCTTGCGTACGAACTTCATTAGCTCCTAAAGGCAATGATATATCCGCCATAACACCCCCCATATCTTCGGAAGGTACAAAAGATTTGGGTGTTGTATTCATCAAGTAAACAAAGATGGCAGTAAAGGCAGCAAGCCCTAAGCCTGTAATCCATTTTTTTCGAACTAAAAATAATACCCATTTTGAATAACGTTTTACAAATGCATCAAAAATGGTATTAAAATATAGGAAAAATCGCTCCATAATATTCATTTTCTTTTCCTCATGTGAGTGAGGTTTTAAGAAAATAGCACATAATGCAGGGCTCAATGTTAATGCATTAACCGCTGATAATACGATTGAAATTGCTAGTGTCAAACCAAATTGCTTGTAGAAAACTCCTGTAGAACCAGTAATAAAACTTACTGGGACAAACACCGCAGACATTACCAAAGTAATACTGATAATCGCGCCACTAATCTCGCCCATCGCATTAATCGATGCCCGAAGTGGAGATGTTTCCCCTTGTTCCATTTTACTATGTACGGCTTCCACCACCACAATGGCATCATCGACAACAATACCAACTGCCAGGATTAAAGCAAACAAGGTCAATAGGTTAATTGTAAAACCAAAAACATTTAAGAAGAAAAATGTTCCAATAATCGCCACTGGTACGGCAATAGCCGGAATTAATGTTGAGCGCCAATCTTGCAAGAAAATGAATACAACAATGAATACCAAAATAAAAGCTTCAATTAGGGTGTGAACAACTTTTTCTATTGAGGCGTCCAAAAACTCGTTAGCATTAATAAGTGTTGTCCATTTTATACCATTTGGGAAGCTTTTTTCGGCTTCTGTTAAAACAGCAAGTGTTTGGTCAATAACATCTTGTGCGTTAGAACCTGCCGTTTGCGAAATAGCAATACCGATACTCGGGTTACCATCTGTAAAACTTTTTCCAGTATAATCTTGTGCTCCTAGTTCAATTTTAGCAACATCTTTTAGACGAAGAACTTGTCCATTTTCAGTACCTTTTAAAACGATATTTTCGAATTCTGGAATTTCTGTCAAACGTCCTTTATATTTTAAAGTGTATCTGAAACTTGTATGGGCCTCATCGCCCAAACTACCAGGTGCTGCTTCAATATTTTGGTCAGCTAAAACAGCATTAATATCGGAAGGAACCAAACTGTAGGCAGCCATCTTTTGTGGATCCAACCAAATTCTTATGGAGTAATCTTTTGTTCCGAAAACTGTAGCATCACCTACACCAGGCACCCTTTTAATCTGTGGAATAATATTAATATTCGCAAAGTTTTGTATAAAAGTTTGATCGAATTGTGGATTCTCGCTGTATAAAGAGAAAATCAACACATTGGAACTTTGTCGTTTAACAACGGTAACCCCAGCTTGCGTTACCTCACGAGGCAGCAAACTATTCGCTCTAGAAACTCTATTTTGTACGTTAACCGCAGCGATATCTGGATCGATCCCTTGTTTAAAATATACTGTTACAGATCCGGATCCATCATTGGTTGCAGAAGATGTCATATACGTCATCCCTTCAACACCGTTAATTTGCTCTTCTAGTGGAACAATAACACTTTTGAGAATGACATCTGCATTGGCTCCCATATAATTAGCATTAACCACCACTGTAGGTGGTGCAATGTCTGGATACTGCGCTACTGGCAATGTTACAATACCCAATACTCCCAAAATCACGATAATGATGGAAATTACCGTGGAAAGTACGGGGCGTTCTATGAATTTTTTAAACATAAATCTTATATAAAAATCAGAAAAATCTCGTATTAATTAGTTTTTAAAACCGTTTGAAGATTGGTTTCCTTGGGTATAACCTCGGTATCATCTTTCAAAATGCCAATCCCTTGTACTACAATTTTATCTCCATTTTTGAGTCCTGATTCTACAGCGTAAGTCACTCCGTCCGCCAATTCAGTTACTTTTATTTCTTGAGATTTCACTTTATTATTTGCACCGATTACATAAACAAAAATTTTACCTTGAAGCTCAAAAGTTGCTTTTTGAGGAACTATGATAACATCTTCCAAATTGTTAGGCAACATAATTGTCGCGCTGTATCCACTTCTCAACAATCCTTGTGGATTAGGAAAAGTAGCACGCATACTGAAAGATCCCGTATTAGGATCAACCAATCCACTAATGGATTCTAATTTCCCCTTTTCGTTATAAATACTTCCATCTGAAAGACGCAAAGTAATAAGTGGTGTATTTTTAATTTTCTCTTGAATAGATGCGCCAGGAGAATGCTTTAAAAAGTTAAGTTGATCTTTCTCGTTAATTGAGAAATAAGCAAATATTTTGGAAATATTAGAAACCGTCGTCAAAGGCTGAGACGTGCTTGCGCTAACATAACTACCCGCTTTTAGAGGAAGTGTTCCTACAACCCCCGAAACTGGACTTGTAATTATCGTATAGCCTTGATTAACTTTAGCGTTGGTTAATTGCGCTTCTTGTTCTGCAAGACTGGCCTGAGCTGCTTTCAAATTAAGTTGTGCTGCTTGCAATTCGTAAGCGGAAACAATTTTACGATCCACCAAAGGTTTTGTTTTGGTAACCTGCATCTGCGCAGTTGCCACAGCTGCTTGCGCACTATTAACTGAGGCCTGTGCTACACGTACCAATTGCTCGTACTGAGGATTTCGGATACGGAAGAGATGCTGTCCTCTACTTACCATTTGTCCTTCGTCAACATAAAGATTTTCAATAAATCCATCGATTTTTGGACGAATTTCAACATTTTCCACACCTTCTAGCCTAGCTGGATATTCGGTATGATTGTCGGCAGCACCAGATTTCGCAACAATATATTCATAGTGTTGCGGTTTCACTTCCTTTTGACCATCTTGTTTTTTTTCTTTTGAACAAGATGCTAACATCAATGCTGAAGTCATCATCAGTATCGAAATTCTTCTCATAAATACATAAAATTAAATGATTCGCTAAAATAGAGTTTTAAAACCAAACAAATGATTGATTTATATCAATAAAAACGATTAAAGATAATAGATAAAATGCATAGAATAACATCTTAAAACACGGTTTAACGTTTACTTAACAAAAAAAATCCGAAAGTTTATGCCTTTCGGATTATTGGTAAAATTTCATTTTTATTGAGTCCAAATCGGATTTGGTCATACTCAGAAAATTGTTGTGAATAAAAGTTGACTTCAGCTTCAAAACCCACACTTTTAAGTCTTTCAAAATAATCCATCCCATACCAACGGACATGATCGTATTGCCCAAAATGCTTTTGCTTTTCTTTGGGATCTGTTATTGAAAAATCCTCATAAGTTTTCTCCAAGCTATTTTTCATGGGTACTTGTACAATTCCCCAACCGCCTTTTTTCATCACGCGATACAATTCTGACATTGCTTTGCGGTCATCAACAATATGCTCTAAAACATGATTACAAATGATAACATCAAAACTATTATCCACAAATGGTAAATCTAAAATATCAGCTTTTACGTCTACAATTGGAGAATACAAATCCGCAGAAGTATAATCCAAATTGTTCATCTTTTTGAAACGGCGAAGAAACTCTTGCTCTGGTGCGATATGTAAAACCTTAAAAGAGTCAGAAAAAAAGCTTGTTTCATTTTTAAGATACAACCACATTTGACGATGTCTTTCCAAAGAAAGTGTACCTGGCGAAAGCGCATTCTCTCTTTGTTTTCCATAACCATAAGGCAAAAACTTCCTATAAGATTTTCCATCTATAGGATCTGTAAAACGGTCCCCTTTGAAAATTTGATAAATAAGCGGGCGAGCCAAAATACTTAGCTGTATAAGCATTGGCCTTGGCAGTTTGTTAAGAAGAAATTTTGCAACTTTTTTCAAAGGCTATATGTCTATATTTTACTTTAAATAAATTTCATAACAACATGTAATACAATTATTATTAAGGTTTATCTAAAGTTGATTTTAAATTTAAAAATCTAATTGAAAAGCTTTTTCCTCATCCGACTTTATTCCTAAAGCCTCATAAATATATTGATAAGTTGATAACAAAACAGGTTTACCTTTTATAATACATACATCATGTTCGAAGTGTGCTGAAGGCAAATTATCAAGTGTTGTCACTGTCCAACCATCATCATGGAATTTTACTTTTTCTGTTCCTAGATTTGTCATCGGTTCAATCGCTAAAGCAATACCATCTTTCAGAACTTTTCCACTTCCTTTTTTTCCATAATTAGGCACTTGTGGATCTTCATGCATTTTTCGACCTAAGCCATGCCCCACCAACTCGCGAACTACGCCATAACCTTCTTTTTCACAATGCACCTGAATTGCATTAGCAATATCGCCAACACGTTTTCCACGAATACATTGTTCGATACCTTTATACAAAGATTCTTTGGTGACACGAAGTAATTTTCTAACTTCTGGTGCGACTTCTCCTACTTCGAAAGTATAGGCATGATCGCCATAAAAATCGTTCATAAAAACGCCACAATCAACAGATAAAATATCGCCATCTTTTAAAGGTTCATCATTTGGGATACCATGCACCACTTGATCATTGGGTGAAATACACAAATTTTTAGGAAAACCATACATTCCTAAAAAAGCGGGATAACCGCCATTGTCACGTATAAATTCACCGCCAAGTTTGTCCAAATAATTGGTCGTAACTCCTGGTTTTATTTCTTTCGCTAACATCCCCAAAGTCTTGGAAACCAATTGGGCACTTTCTTTCATTAGTCGAAGTTCTTCTATTGTTTTTAACTGTATCATGATATAAAAAATTAAAATGCTGATTAAAAAAACCAGCATTTATAATGTTTGTCTAGGCCTCTTACCAAAAAAGACCTTTCTTTTTTTCTTTTTTCATTTTAGAATAAGCATGTACTTCGCCTCCCGCTACCTGGAATTCGATACGCTCTTTCACGATTTGATAAACTTCTCCCCAACCTGGAAAACCACCTAAGTTGCGGTCATCGATGAACAAATCGGCATCAATTTTTCTACTTTGGGTTTCAGAATCAAAAACTTCGCCTTCGAAGCTTGAGTTAACAGCATAAAACTCTAATCCATTTTTTCTACAAAACTCCACTGCTTCATCCAAAGTTTTACCATGGCGGTATGTCCAAAGTATCAATCTATAACCTTCTGATTGTAATTTCTTCAAGGTATCAAAAGCGAAAATTTTAGCTTTTCCAATTCCTGGATAAGCGTCATCTACGATTGTACCATCAAAATCAATTGCCAATTTTTTGTTGTTAATCATCATTATTTCAAAGCTTAAAAAGTATGCAAATATAAGAATTTTTAAGAAGTTATATTTGATTTTATAAAAACAAAATCCAGCACTAATACGACTGGATTTTTATGATATGTAAATTACAAATTAACTTTTCACCCATTTAAAACTATATTCTCTATCTGGCGTGCTGATACGATCTGTAATGCGTTGTAATCTAGATGGTAACTTCATCAGATAATCTCTGGCTTTTTCTGCAGACTCATTAAGCCCTGTAATACCATCAATCTTCCAGTCTACTAATAGATCTTTCAAAATATCAATGTAATCTTGCGCTGTGTAAACCATGCAACGCTGTGCAGCATCTGAGAAATGCTCCCAAAGTTCGCCTGCTTTTTGTCCAGACTCTCTCATCAAGTGCGCGGGCATTACGATTTTCTTTTTCATCATATCTTCAAAAGCCAGCATCATTTCGCTAGGATCCAATTCAAAGATTTTCTCTACAAAATGCTTGTAGGCTTTAGCATGTCTTGCCTCATCTGCAGCGATAACGCCGCACATTTTAGCCAATTTGACATTACCTGTTTGTTTTGCTAAAGTCCCTACACGACGGTGCGAAATATTAGTCGCTGTTTCTTGAAAACTTGTGTACACAAAATTTCTGTAAGGATCCATACTGGTCTGAAGATCAAAACCATCATTTATCAAATAATGCGTTGTAACTTCCATTTCGCGCATATTGACACGTCCACAGAGATAAAGATATTTACCAAGCAAATCGCCATGACGATTCTCCTCGGCAGTCCATGCACGCACCCATTGTGACCAACCTACTCTTTCTTCTTGGTTAATCCCATCGATTCCCATAATCCAAGATTCGTAGCTAGGAAGTGCTTCTTCTGTTATACAGTCGCCAATAAGTGTTACAAAAAGATCATAAGGCATCTCATGAGCAAAAGTCTGCAACTCATCGAGCTGATCTTTGAAATCGGCACTAGAAGTGTCTGGCAAAAAATCCGATGGTTGCCATATTTTCTCAATTGGTGTTAAAAATTTCGAGATAAAGCTCGACATTTCAACCTCCAAATTTTTCATTACTTCTTTTCTTACCAATTCAGCGTACATCAATTATTTAATTTTAAGTTTTTGCAAATTTAACAATATTATGCATAGGATAATACTGGTTTTTTATATTTTTATTATTTTACTAATGAGAAACAAGACTATCACCTGTCATTATCTCTGGTTTAACAACATTCATCACACTTAGAATTGTTGGAGCAACATCACCAAGTTTGCCAGGTTTTAAGTTCCAAGTATGGTCTTTATCCATTACAATGAAAGGAACCAAATTGGTCGTATGTTGCGTGTTTGGCGATCCGTCGTTATTTATCATAATATCGGAATTTCCATGATCCGCAAGGATAAACACCGCATAACCATGTTCGTAAGCCATAGTTGCCACTTTTTCAATGCAAGAATCTACAACTTCCGCTGCTTTAACCGCTGCTTCAAAAACACCTGTATGTCCTACCATATCGGTATTCGCAAAATTAAGACAAATAAAATCAGCTGTTTCGTATTCTAATTCTGGGAGAATAGCGTTTGTAATATCGTAAGCGGACATCTCTGGTTTCAGATCATAAGTTGCCACATCTTTTGGACTTGGACAAAGCAAACGTTTTTCACCATCGAATTCTTTCTCGCGCCCTCCGGAAAAGAAGAAAGTTACATGCGGATACTTTTCGGTTTCTGCAATTCGAATTTGAGTTTTTCCTGCGCGTTCCAAAACTTCGCCCATCGTATTTTCTAAAACATTTTCATCAAAAACAACGTCAACATTTTGGAAACTTTTATCATAATTGGTTAAGGTAATATATTTTAAATCCAACTTGTGCATGTCATAATCAGGAAAATCTTGCTGAGACAATACTTCGGTAATTTCGCGACCTCTATCGGTTCTGAAATTGAAACAAATAACAACATCTCCTTCTTCAATCATTGCTATAGGCAGTCCATTTTGGATACAAACGATTGGTTTAATAAACTCATCTGAAACTTCATTAAGATATGACTGTTCTATCGCTTCTAAAGGATTTTTTGTTTCTTGTCCTCTTCCTTTTACTAAAAGATCGTAAGCCAATTTAACACGCTCCCAACGTTTGTCGCGGTCCATGGCATAATAACGCCCAATAACAGAAGCCAAGCGGCCTGTAGATAATTTCATGTGATCCAGAAGCTCTTTGACAAAACCTAATCCAGAATGCGGATCGCAGTCGCGGCCATCGGTAAAAGCATGTACAAAAACATTTTTTTCTAAGCCAAAATTATGAGCAGCTGTCAAAAGTGCTTTTAGGTGATTAATGTGAGAATGCACACCACCGTTGGAAACCAAACCTATAAAATGCACTTTCTTAAAGTTAACTTTCGCATATTCAAAAGCATCTTGAATTTCTTTTTGAATTCCTAAAGTTCCGTTTTCTACAGCCATATTAAGCTTCACAAGATTCTGATACACCACGCGACCAGCACCCAAATTCATATGTCCCACTTCAGAATTTCCCATTTGTCCAGCTGGCAAACCAACGGCAAGACCGCTCGCTTCCAAAGTTGTGTTGGGGAAGTTTTTCAGACAACTATCGATAAAAGGTGTTTTGGCTTTTGCAATTGCAGAAACTTCTGGATTTGTTCCCAACCCCCAACCATCCAAGATGGCAAGTAAAGCTTTTTTTGACATGATTTCGAAAATTTTTCTCTCTACAAATTTAGAAAATAAGCAGTTAGAATTCTAGTAAAATTAATGTTTTTAGTATTGATATTTTCGTTATCTTTAAAACCTTTTTCTAAAATCAAAAAATTATGGATCTTAGAGACCAACTTAAGAATCTTTTTCCCGATCACGAAGAACAAGATTTTGTAATGCCAGAGGAAAAATTTGAGCAAAAAGAAGCCCTTATTTGTAAGTTCGAAAAAAAGGGCAGAAATGGAAAACCAGTCACCTTAATCGAAGGTTTTGAAGGAAGTGAAGAAGAACTAAAAGTAATTTCTAAAAAAATTAAAACGACCTTAGGAATCGGTGGTTCGGAAAAAGATGGCGTCATCATTATCCAAGGTGATAAGCGTGATAAGATTATGACTATTTTAAAAGAAATGGGTTACAAAACCAAACGTGTAGGAGGATAATCAATAAAAACCTTACGTAACAATAAAAATAATTTAATTAATAAATAAAAATAATATGCTTAATAAACTTGCAGCTTCGGAGCTGGTTCTTAATGACGACGGAAGTGTTTATCACCTTAATCTTTTACCAGAAGATATCGCTGACAAAATTTTGTTAGTTGGAGATCCCGATCGTGTCCCACGTGTTTCAAAATATTTTGATACTATCGAGGTTAAAAAAAATAAACGCGAATTCTACACCCACACAGGAACACTTCGCGGCGAAAGAATTACAGTAATGTCAACAGGTATCGGGACAGAAAACATCGATATCGTGATGAACGAATTGGATGCTTTGGTTAACATCGATCTGAAAGCCAAAGAATTTAAAACCGAACACAAAACACTTCAACTTTTCCGTATGGGGACTTGTGGTAGCGTTAATCCAGACATCCAAGTGGATAATCTTTTGGTAAGCGAAAATGTTGTTGGTCTTGATGGGCTAATGCATTTCTACAGCGATTATAAATTTGAAAACGATTTTAGTAAGAACTTTTTAGAAAACTTTCCTTACGCGAATATCAAGCCGATGTTGTATTTCGCAGATTGTGCTCCAGAATTATTAGAACTATATAAAGATGCAAAATACTTCGGTAACACGGCAACTTTCCCAGGATTCTATGCACCACAAGGACGCCAACTGCGTCTGAAAGCTTTGGACGATCAATTCTTGGAAAAACTAAATGACCTTGGCGTTGCTAACTTCGAAATGGAAACATCTGCAATCTATGGACTTTCTAAACTTCTGGGACACAAAGCCATTACAGTGAACTGTGTCATCGCCAACAGAAGACGTGGCGAATTCGCAGCAGATCACCACGCATCAGAAAAAATGATGATCGAATGGGTACTGGAACGTGTTATAAAATAAGACTGTTATAATTAAAACGCGCGGAACAAAAATTTTTGTTCCGCGCGTTTTGTTTTCAGCCAAGTCCAAAATAAAGGATGTTGCTTGCGCTTATATCAATTTGTTTTCGGCCGCAATCCTGACCAGCTCGATCATATTTTTTGCTTTGAATTTTTGCAAAAGATTCCTACGATGCGTTTCTACAGTAATAATGGATATAAATAAATTATCGGCAATTTCGGCAGAAGTTTTTCCCATAGCTACAGCTTGCAAAATCTGTTGTTCGCGTTTGGTGAGTCTTGGTAATTCAAAATTATTAGACGAAGAATGCAACATAATCTCTTGCACTTCTTTACTTAAAGCCAAATTACCGTTTAATGCATTATTAATACAATTTGTTATTTCTTTTGCATCTGCATTTTTAAGAATATAGCCACTTCCGCCATTTTCTAAAAAACGAAAAATAATGCTTCTTTCCGCCTGATTGCTTATGGCGATGATATGGGTTTGGGGTGATTTCTGTTTGATACTTTTACAAAAATCCAAACCGCTTCCATCGTTTAAAACAATATCCAGCAAAACAACATCAATTTTATTTTCTTGGATAAAATCCAAAATAGCCAATCCTTTGGTAAAAGAAAAAATCTGAAATTTTTCATCTTTCTCCAAAAGCGATTTCAATCCTTCCAAAATCATGGGATGATCGTCAACTATCGCTAAATTCAAAATAGTTTTATTACACATTACATTCAACATTTATGGTGGTTCCTTCCCCTTTAGAGGAAATAATATCGACGGTCCCGTTGATCAATCGTACGCGGTTTTCCATATTTTTAAGACCTAATCCATAAACAATTTCGGACTTTTCGAATCCAATTCCGTCATCTTCAATAGTTAGATTAAGTATGTTTTCATTTTGGCTTATTTGCACAATAACATTATTAGCTTGTGCATATTTTATAATATTACTAATGCTTTCTTGCGCAATGCGATAAAACACCAACTGAACTTGAAACGGAATGTTATCTGACAGATTAAACGACTCAAACTGAATAGAAAAATGTTTGTGACTCATCGACTCACAAAGTTCTTTAATCGCTATTTCTAAACCTAAGTTTTTTAAAGTTTCGGGCATTAGATTTCGGGAGATTCGTCGCATTTCAGAAATAGACTTATCGATTTTTTCATAAATGTTTGTTGATTTTTCTGGATCTAATGCTGCGATGGACATTCTTATATTAGCAAGCATTCCGCCCATGCTATCATGCAAATCTTGCGCGATGCGTTGTCGTTCTTGCTCTTCGCCTTGTAAGACGGCTTGTGTGGCTTCATACTTTCTTTCATTTTCAATATGTAAAAGATCTTGTTGATGCCCAATATTGATTTGATGGTTTAATTTCTGTTGTTTTCTATAAGTAAGATAAATTAGAAACGCGATAATGATACTCAATCCCAAAGCAGTTGCTAAAATACTTATACGCAGATTTTTGTTATTTGCGATCAATTCGTTTTCTTTTTTCTCGAGTTCGAGTCTTTTAATTTTTTGTTTTCTATCGGCCGTTTGGTGCAAGATTTCGAGTTCGTTCATTTTCTCCAGTAGTTTTTTTTCTTGCAAACTATCATTCAAAGCGCTCGACTTTTTCATCCATTCATAAGCTTGTTTATAATCTCCCAATACATTATTAACAGCCGCCAGTTGCGTATAGGTAATCTTTCGGTTAACCGCTTCTTTGCTCAAGATATTTTCTTTCAGAATATATTCTAATTGCGACTTGGCTTTATGATAATCTTTTTGCATCAAATAAACATTATACATCCGAAAATACAGCATGTGCAACAATTTGGGCTGATTATTAGCTTTGGCTAATTTTGCACCTTTATCCAAACTTGCCAATGCCTTGTGATAATCCTGAATGGTTGTAAAATACATGGCTTCCTGATAATAATAGTTGGAATAATGTTGAGAGTTTGGGTAGGATTTTATAATATCTTTTGCTTTATCCAAATACATCTTAGCCGATTTACTATCTGGTTTGTAACAATAATTACTAACAAGATTGAGATAAGTAAGCAAATGAACTGTATTGGGCGTTGTTATTTTCGCCAATTGTTCCAAAGCTTTTTTATGATATTCTTCTGCTTTAGAAAACTGTGCAACAGACATAAAACTTAATCCTAACTTGGTATAAGAGTATGCCAACAGCTCAATATTCCCAGACTTTTTGCTCAACGGAATACAGCGTTCTGTCAAGGTTTTAACCATAAAATCATAACCTTTTTCTTCAACCTGTAGATAGGCAAAATGGTACAAAGCTTTTATTAACAAATCTGTGTTTTTCGTGTCTTTCTCCAACAGATTTATTGCATTTTCATAATGTTTTTTAGCTTTAGCCTTATCGTTTTGATGCGAATAAAAAATGGCTTGATAATATTCTAAAACACCTTTAGATAAAGATTCTTTTAGCGGAATTGAAAATACAACATTAAGTGCTTGCCTGCTTTTTATGCTATCTCTTTGTGCCCAATATTCAGAAAGCAAGAGATGATTTTGTAATCGGATGCTATCATTTTTAGCAGTTTCAATATTAATATTTATTTGTTTTAAATAATTCGATTCGTCTAGCGGAATTAATTCTTGTGCCTGCAGCTTATTAAAAACCAGTAAAACACCAATGAAAAAGAATATCTTTTTGAACATTCATACCTATTTATGTTACAAATATCCAAATAAAAAAAACGCTATTCCAAAAAATACAAAAATTCATGGTAAACCATTAGAAATAAAATCATAGTTAATTACGATTGTCTTTAAATTAATAATAATTGAATTTTGCTAAACATATAACAAAATATAAAAGTTATGAATAAAGTAAGTTCAAAAATTGCAATGCTAAGTGTTTTATCAACATTAACTTTCGGAACAATCGCGACCAGCTGTAGCAAAGACGAAGAAAGACATGATGAAGTTGTAACAACAAAAATTGACGAAGCTGTCGGAACCTATAAAGGAAAATTGACATCCCCCAATCTTGATGATTATGAACATTTCGATGTTGTAATGTATGTTACAAAAGTGGACGATCAACATTTAAAAGTTACAGCCAAAACTGGAGAAGCTTATTCTACTGTGACGTCCAAAACTTTTAAAGTAGAAAATTTATACAATGGAGACATCCACAATGTAAGCGGAATTTTAGAAGGTTATTTTTGGTACACAAAAGAGGTTAAAACACTCGAAATGAGGACACAAAAACAATCTGCTACAGATGTAACTTTTTATTTTGATGGCGTGAAACAATAGTTTTAAGTTTTTGATTTTAAAAAAGTAAATACAGTATCAAAAAAATCCCTGGACATATCTAATGTAAAACATGAGAAAAATAAAACTTTTGCTCGCTTCCGCTGTCTTGATAATCTCTTGTGACAAAACAGCCAAAGAAATTAAAAACACAGAAATAATGCGTGATGACATTGCTGTTAAAGAAAAAACAATTGAGACAACAGAAAATTTTAATATCCAAGATATTCCGTTTTCAAATGCTGACTTAGGTGATTTTCCTTTCTTTACTTTGCCCAAAACTTTGGTCGCTAAGAAAAGTCCAATGCAAAAAAAATTCGATGTTTGTTTTTTTCCTATAAACGCTGTAATGACGCCTTTTGAAGGTCAACTTTACAAAGCAAATATCGGCGCAGAACGAGGTGAAGAATTTTCGCAACACTACTTTGAAAAAAGCATGGCCGACTATTTAACATCTATCGGCGCGGTCAAAATTTTTGATGGTGAAATTACCAAAGAAGAATACGAACGTTACAACAAACAAGATCCAAACAAAGGTGGAACTGGAGACATCGGTTATTGGGATGAGCCTATTAAATTTTATGTCATTCGAAGTCAAGAAAAAGGCAATATTTATGTTCAGTATTCTTCCAATAATGCTGGCGCCAAGCTTAACATTTTGCAAGAAGAAACCTTTGTGCAAACGATGACAAAAGTTAGTGCAGATGACATTGCAAAAGACTTATCGGAAAAAGGAAAATCGGTACTTTACATTAATTTTGAAACCGACAAAGCCCATCTTTCTACAGAAGGTCAAGATGTAGTAAAGCAAATAAGTGAAGCGCTTAAAAATAATACATCTTTAAAAATAGCCATAGAAGGACATACCGACAATACTGGCGACGCCACACGCAACAAAAAATTATCAGAAGATCGCGCCAATGCAGTTTTAACCAATTTGATAAAACAAGGTATAGAAGAATCGCGATTATCTGCTAAAGGTTTCGGAACAGAAAAACCTTTGGTGGCTAACGATTCCGAGAGCAACAAAGCTAAAAACCGAAGAGTAGAATTAATAAAAATAGATTAAGTACAATAAGCTGTTTCTTCAAACTAAGGAACAGCTTATTCTATCAAAACTTAATGAAAATGAAAATTAAATTAAAATCATAAAACAATCATCGTGCGCAACAATCGACAAGATGATCATTTACCATTCCCGTTGCTTGCATGTGCGCATAGACAACGGTGGAACCTAAAAATTTGAAGCCCCGTTTTTTCAAATCTTTTGCTAGCGCGTCCGATATTTCGGTTGTTGCAGGAACATCTTTTAAAACTTTTGGTTGGTTTTCAATAGGTTTTCCGTCAACAAATCCCCAGATATATTTTGAAAAACTTCCAAAGTCTTTTTGAACTTCCATAAAACGTTTGGCATTATTCACGGTGGCTAAAATTTTTAATTTATTTCTGATAATTCCTGCATTTGCCAGCAATTCTTCAATTTTAGAATCATCATAATTCGCAATTACTTTATAATCAAAATTATCAAAAGCGCGTTTGAAGTTATCACGTTTTCTAAGAATCGTAATCCAGCTAAGTCCCGCCTGAAAACTTTCTAACACCAAAAACTCAAATATCGTTTCATCATCGTACACCGGTTTTCCCCATTCGTTATCGTGATAGTCGATGTACAACGCATCTTTGCCGCACCAACCGCAACGTATTTTTTCCATATTGTGAAAAATTTATTATGAAACTTTTGTGAAAATACATATTTTATTTAACATCCTTTACAAATCCTATGGAACAATATTTGAAAATAATTAAACACAAACATTAAAATCAAAATACAATGGAAAATCAGGATTACAACAAAGCTAAAAATCTTGTGAATGACGCCAAAGAATCTTTGAACAACTTCACAAACGAAACCCAAGAAAAAATCACACAACTGGCTAACCAAGCCAAAAACTACATAGAAGAACAAAAAAGAAACAATCAGGAACCTAGCAAAAATGGCTTTTTTGATCAATTAAAAAATTCAGTTGCCAATGCCTGGGACGATACGAAAGATTTTGCGGAAGAAGCTTGGCAAAAAACAAAACATACAAGCTCGGAGCTTTATGACAAAGCATCGGACAAGGCTGAAGAAATCAAAGACGACATCAATGACAAACTCGATTCTCAGAAAGAAAATTAACTTGAGAGTCATCTTCATATTAACACACTATTTTTCAGAAGAGAGGAAATTGAATTTCCTCTTTTTTTTGTTTAAGAATAAAATTATCTTTGACAATCAAAAGTTTATCAATGACAATTAAATCATATTTAATAATTGGAGCAAGTTTATTCGGAAATTGGATGTTTTCGCAAGCGGTGCCTTACTATTCGTCTATCGCTAACCAAGTTACACAAACCAATATTACCAACCATCTTCAGGAGTTTGAAAATATCGGTGTTAAAACAACAGGAAGCTCCAAACTTAATCAAGCTTTAGCTTGGCTTAAAGGAAAATACACCAGTTTTGGTTATACAGCATCCCAAATTACAGAACAAAGCTTTAGCTATCAAGGTTCTACTTCCAGCAACTTAATTGTTACCAAAACTGGCACCAAATATCCAAATACTTTTGTCATTATTTGTGGACATTACGACACGCTTAACGGGCCTGGGACCAACGATAACGGAAGTGGCGTATCGGTAATTCTGGAAATCGCACGACTTTTACAAAATATAGAAACCGAGTATTCTATTAAATTTATCAACTTTGCAGGTGAAGAACAAGGCCTTATCGGAAGTTCGCGCTATGTAAGCAATGTGGTGAATGCTACTTCTCCAAAAATGAATATCAAATTAGTTTTCAACATCGATGAAGTGGGCGGAGTTAAAGGAAGAATTAATAACCAAATTACTTGCGAGCAAGACGAAACCTACTCACCGAATTCCAACAATGCAGCTTCGGCAGCCATTACACAGGATTTAATGACTTACGTTGGCTACTACTCGACGCTTCAGCCAAAATTAGCCCATGCTTACGGATCAGACTATATGCCTTTCGAAGCCAATGGCGAGGTGATTACAGGATTTTATGAAGGCACAGAAAGTTCTTATCCACACACGCAGAACGATACACTTGCCAACCTGGATCCAACTTATGTATATAATGTTGCTAAAGCAGCTACTGGCGCGGCACTTCATTTTACAAATGCCAAAATTTCAAATTTAGCAGTATGTACGCCCGAAGATCAAGTTAATAGTCTTCAGATTTCTCCTAATCCTGCTAAAGATTTTATCACTTTAGAATTTTTAAATAAAAAACTTAAAACCTTCGAATTCAGCTTGGTAGACGCTTTAGGAAAAACAATTTTATCGGTAAAAAATGAAGACCGTATCAACATTCAGAATCTGAAAAAAGGGATCTACTTCGGGACATTAACAATTGATGGCATTTCAAAAACCAAAAAAATATTAATCGATTAAGTAAAGTTATCCCCACTAAGTTCAATAATTAATTATAGCACAATTTTTGTTAACTTTGCCCTATGCAAAAAATTCTTATTGTAGAAGACGAAAAAGCCATTTCTGGTGTACTTCACAGCATCTTATCAGAGGAGCTTACAGATTACGAATTCCAAATCGCCAACGACGGTTTAGAAGCTTTGAAAATTCTTGAAAAAGAAGATTTTTCATTAGTCATTTCTGACATCAAAATGCCAAAACTTTCTGGTACAGAACTACTGAAAGAAACATTGCAAATAAAACCAGAAACAACGTTTGTGATGATTTCTGGACATGCCGATATCGATACCGCTGTTAGTTGTCTTAAAGATGGCGCTTATGATTTTATATCAAAACCCATTGATATTAACCGACTGATTACTAGCGTTAAAAACGCTTTAGACAAAGGTAATCTTCAAAAAGATAATAAAAGTTTAAAGTCCGAAAATTCTCAACTTAAAAAGAAAGTCAATAAAAAGTATCAAATGATTGGAGAATCTCCAGCCTTGAAAATGATACAAGAAATGATCGAAAAAGTAGCGCCTTCGGATGCTAGAGTTCTTATCACAGGTCCCAATGGTGCTGGTAAAGAATTGGTTGCACACGCCATCCACTCTCAAAGCGAAAGATCAAAAGGTCCAATGATTGAAGTTAACTGTGCTGCAATACCATCAGAACTTATTGAAAGTGAACTATTTGGACATGTTAAAGGTTCTTTTACTGGCGCGATAAAAGATAAATCAGGGAAGTTTGAGCAAGCCAACGGCGGAACCATTTTCTTGGACGAAATCGGGGATATGAGTTTGGTGGCCCAAGCCAAAGTGCTTCGCGCTTTACAAGAAAGTAAAGTTTCTCCTGTAGGTAGCGACAAAGAAATAAAAGTTGACGTTCGCGTGGTTGCTGCCACCAACAAAGATTTAAATAAAGAAATTGCAGAAGGCAAATTCCGTGAAGATTTGTTCCACAGACTTTCTGTCATCGAAATCAATGTTCCAGCGCTTGATGATCGCAAAAATGATATTCCACTTTTGGTAGAACATTTCGCAAAAATTATTGCTGATGAGCAAGGTACAGCAATTAAAAAATTTGATGATAAAGCGATAAAAGCACTTCAACAATACAGTTGGACAGGTAACATCCGCGAGCTTAGAAATGTTGTAGAAAGGTTGGTAATATTAGGTGCAAATCCTGTATCTACAGAAGATGTAGCTAATTTTGTAAGAAAATAATCGATTTTAATATTCTTTGGAAACCGCAGAACATTAAAATCTGCGGTTTTTTGTTTAAAAAATTAATATATGAAATTTCTAAATCCGAGATATACCCGAGAATCCTTAACCTTGGCGTTACCTGTTATGTTAACACAAGTTGGGCAGGTTTCTGTTAACTTATTCGATAATATTATCGTGGGAAAACTACTAGGTGCCCAAGCTTTAGCATCTGTTTCGTTAGGAAATGCGGTATTTTTTTCGATTTTTGTTCTGGCATTAGGATTTTCTTTTGCCATTCCGCCCTTGGTATCAGAAGCCAAAACTCAGGAAAATCATTCGATGATTAATAATGTTTTTCGGCATGGTTTTGTAATTAATATGACAGTTGGCATTGTTCTCATGCTCGCATTAATTTTTGCACTTCCTCTACTTTATCACATGGATCAACCGAAGGAAATCCTTCCCGACACCATTGATTTTTTGCACATTATGGCGATAAGTATGATTCCGTTTATGATGTTTCAAACTTTACGCGAAGTTTCGGAAGGTCTTAGTTATACGATAGGCGTAACAAAAGCGACAATACTCGCCAATATCATCAATATTATTCTGAATTATGTTTTAATTAAAGGCATGTTCGGATTACCAGCAATGGGCGTCCAGGGTTCGGCAATGGCAACTTTAATTGCTAGAATTTTCATGGTCGTTTTCTTGTATTTTGTGCTGATTAAAGAACCGAAAACAAAACGCTACATCCAAGAATTCAGTTTAAAAATATCAGAATTTAGCAAATCGATGTTCAACAAAATGATAAAACTTGGACTTCCCACAGCATTGCAAATGTTTTTTGAAGTAACCGCTTTTGCAGGCGCAGCTTTTATTTGTGGTTTGATAAGTTCCAAAGACATTGCGTCGCACCAGATTGCATTGTCGATGGCATCTTTCACATTTAATCTGTGTATAGGATTCAGTGTTGCTTCTACGGTTATGATTGGGAACAGGCTAGGAAATCATGATTTTGTTGGTTTAAGAAAAGTCGGTATTAATAATCTGAAAATGGCCTTTATATTTATGATTTTTTGTGGTTTAATATTTATCACATTCCGAGACATTTTACCACATTTCTTCACCAAGGAAAGTGAGGTAGAAGTTATAAGTTTGGCTTCACAATTATTAATTATTGCGGCTTTATTCCAATTATCAGATGGCATACAAGTGGCGGCTTTAGGCGCTTTGCGTGGCATTCAGGATGTTAAAATCCCAAGCATTATTACCTTTGTCGCTTATTGGATTTTTACCATTCCGTTAGGATATTATCTTTGCTACATTCAGAAAATGGGGGCATTGGGAATGTGGATAGCATTAGGAATTGGATTAACAATTTCGGCAGTCCTGTTGGTAACACGTTTTTTAAAATTATCATCTAGATTAATCCATTCAAAATCAAACAATTAAAAAAAAACACAATATGCAAGTAGACATTAGAAAATTATCTATTGATGATTATGATGAGCTGGCAACGGCAATGAAAAAAGCTTATCCCGATATCGAAGATAATGTTTGGGCAAAACGGAATATTCAGAAGCTAACTTCTATTTTTCCAGAAGGACAATTGTGTATCACCGTTGATGGCAAATTGGTAGCTGCTGCGCTTTCCATTGTTGTAATCTATGAGATTTTTGGCGACCAACATACTTATGAAGAAATTACGGGGCACGAAAGTTTTAATACCCATAGCAATATCGGAAATACACTTTACGGCATCGAAGTTTTTGTAGATCCTGAATACCGAACTTTGCGCTTGGGACGGCGTCTTTATGATGCGCGAAAAGAACTTTGCGAAATCAAAAACCTTAAGTCCATTGTCATCGGTGGTCGTATCCCAAACTACCATCTATACAGCGATGAGTTAACGCCGCGAGAATACATCAAAAAAGTAAGACAAAAAGAAATCTACGACCCTGTACTTAGCTTTCAGTTATCGAATAATTTTTCGCCCATCAAAGTTTTAAAAGGTTATCTAAAAGGCGATGTCGAGTCCGAAGAATACGCAGTGCTTTTGCAATGGAACAACATCTACTATACCTCCAAAAAAAATACGATGAAAGACAGTGTTATTCGATTGGGATTAGTACAATGGCAAATGCGACATTTCAAAGATATTGATGCTTTTTATCAACAAGTCGAGTTTTTCGTCGATGTCTTAGGAAGTTATGAGTCCGATTTTTGTGTATTCCCAGAACTTTTTAACACACCATTGCTGGCGCAATTCAATGAAATGCACGAGCGCGAAGCCATGGAAAAACTAGCGGAATTAACAGAAGAAATCAGAAATAAAATTTCGGAATATGCCGTAAGTTATAACGTAAACATCATCGCAGGAAGTATGCCAATTATGGAAGATGGCAAAATGTATAACGCCAGTTATCTACTCCACCGCGATGGCAAAATAGACGAATACCGCAAAATACATATCACGCCCAATGAAAGAAGATACTATGGCATGCAGGGTGGAAGCGACATCAAAGTTTTTGATACAGACTGTGGAAAAGTCGGCATCGTTATTTGCTATGATGTAGAATTCCCAGAGTTACCGAGAATTCTCGCAGATGAAGGGATGAAGCTTTTGTTTGTCCCTTATCTTACAGATACGCAAAATGCCTATACACGCGTGCGAAATTGCGCAGCAGCAAGAGCTATAGAAAACGAATGTTACGTAGCCATAACAGGTTGTGTAGGCAACCTTCCAGGGGTTAGCAACATGGACATTCAGTTCGGGCAAGCTGCGGTTTTCACACCGTCGGATTTTGCTTTTCCTTCCAACGCGATAAAAGGTGAAGCCACACCCAATACAGAAATGACACTCATCGTGGATGTGGATCTTAACTTGTTGAAAGAACTCCATTTCAACGGATCGGTACAAGTTATCAAAGACCGTCGAAAAGACCTTTATGAAACGATTAAAAAAGATAATTCTTAATTTGGGTTTTAATCTTATTATAACACAAAGAACTAAACTTTAATAATTTAAAAATGAGCTTAGCAGAAAACTACCAACATATCAAAAGCCAACTTCCAAAACATGTTACATTAGTAGCGGTTTCCAAAAACCATCCCATTGAAAAAATCCAAGAAATTTACAATCTTGGCCAACGAATTTTTGGTGAAAACAAAGTACAAGAGATGACGGAAAAACAACCCAATCTTCCCGATGATATCCAGTGGCACCTTATCGGACATTTGCAAACGAATAAGGTTAAATATATCGCACCTTTTGTGGCTTTGATACAAAGTGTTGATAGCGAAAAACTCTTATCCGAAATAGATAAACAAGCAGCCAAAAACAACCGAATTATAAAAGTTCTTCTACAAGTTAAAATCGCTGAAGAAGACACCAAAACAGGTCTCGAAGTTTCAGAAGCTAAAGAATTATTTTTAAAATATTTGCAAGGCGAATTCCCAAATGTAGAAATAATTGGATTAATGGGTATGGCAAGTTTCGTAGATGACAAAGCACAAGTTGCTCGGGAGTTTTCTTTTCTAAAAAGACTTTTTGATCAACTATCTGTTCAAAAAAAGCTAGAGATTTTATCCATGGGAATGAGCGACGATTTCCCTTTAGCCATTGAGAATGGTGCCAATTCTGTACGTGTCGGCTCAGCCATTTTTGGACAAAGAATTTATTAATTCTTTTTTAATCTTAAAAATAAAAAACATCCAACACATATAACTTAAGACTAGCAAAATTACCTTCAAAAAATGCTCGAACAACTTCAACAAAAAATAGATTTAAAAACAAAACCACTTGGCGCTTTAGGACAATTAGAACAGCTAGCCTTCAAAATTGGCGCTTCTCAAAACACTTTAACTCCAGAGCTTAAAAATCCACATCTTATCGTGTTTGCTGGTGACCACGGCATTGCGCAGGAAGCTGTCAGCGCATATCCTCCAGAAGTAACCTATCAAATGGTTTTTAATTTTCTAAACGATGGCGCAGCAATCAATGTTTTTTGTAAACAAAATAATATTAATCTAAAAATTGTTGATGCTGGTGTTAATGGCGATTTTGAAGCCCATGACAATTTGCTTCATCACAAAATCGCTAAAGGAACCAAAAACTTTTTAAAGCACAAAGCCATGTCAGAAGACGAGCTAAAAGCTTGTTTCGACTATTCTCAACAAATGATAGACGAGATTGCAAAATCCGATTGTAACATTATTGGTTTCGGAGAAATGGGCATCGGCAATACCTCGTCGGCATCTATGATTATCAATACTCTGACAGATATCCCTTTAGAAAATTGCGTAGGACGCGGCACTGGTCTTGATGACCAAGCTGTTCTTAAAAAAATTGAAATTCTCCAAAATGCAAAAAATTTCCATGCTGAAATTAAAGATCCACAACAGGTTTTACAAACTTTCGGCGGTTACGAAGTTGCCCAAATGACTGGTGCAATGTTATCGGCTTTTGAGAATAATATGTTGTTAATGATTGATGGTTTTATCGCAAGTGCCGCATTTTTGGTGGCTTACAAAATGAATCCTGACATATTAAATAATGCCATATTCTGTCATCGTAGTCAAGAAGCTGGTCATCGTTTATTATTAGAATATTTCGGAGAAAAAGCTTTGCTGGATTTAGATTTAAGATTAGGGGAAGGCACAGGCTGCGCGCTCGCCTATCCTTTGATTTTGGCTTCGGTTAATTTTTTAAACGACATGGCAAGTTTCGAGAGTGCAGGCGTTAGCAACAAATAATACACAGCTTTGATTGTAATTTAAAAATGAAAAGAGAATTCCATATTTTTTTAACGGCATTAATGTTTTTTACCAGAATCCCGATTCCGAGTTTCAAAAATTATGACGAAAAACTTCTTAACCAATGCACACGCTATTTTTCTTTGGTAGGAATTTTAGTGGGCGCGATTTCATTTCTGGCTTTTGCATTATCAAGCTTTCTGTTCCCTACAGAGATTGCAGTGATATGGTCTTTGGTGGCAGGTGTTCTGGTAACAGGCGCTTTTCACGAAGATGGTTTTGCAGATGTCTTCGATGGTTTTGGCGGCGGTTGGACCAAAACAAAAATCCTTGACATTATGAAAGACAGCCGACTAGGAACTTACGGAACTGTGGCTTTGATTTTTTTGTTTGGTCTAAAAGTTTATGCATTGACCACTTTTATCAATTTTGCAAAAGGCGATTGGCTTTTCATTTTTGCTGGTTTTATTTGTTATCATGCTTTGGCAAGAACTGCAGGCATTACGCTAAGTTTTTTGATACCTTATTCTCGCGAAGATGCAACGAGTAAGAGCAAACCATTGGCAAAATCTTTCACTTGGAAAGAGGTTTTTGGCGCTTACATTTTTGGTTGTTTTAGCTTGATATTTTTAGTAACTTTCTCCCTGCATTTTT
Source organism: Soonwooa purpurea (assembly GCF_053891095.1). Lineage (NCBI taxonomy): Bacteria > Pseudomonadati > Bacteroidota > Flavobacteriia > Flavobacteriales > Weeksellaceae > Soonwooa > Soonwooa purpurea. The sequence continues at coordinate 69,042 of NZ_JBSSMA010000004.1, read as the reverse complement.
TAGCGACAATCCCTGTTTTAATGCTATTAATAATCTATTCAAAATATTATTTTAATAAATGGATAGATGGCTTCACAGGAGATTGCCTCGGCGCTGTAGAACAGTTTGCAGAGATTTTTATTTTATTAACGATAATTGCAGTATGTCAATATATATAGTACGTCACACCGAAGTGGATATTCCGAAAGGGACTTGTTATGGGCAATTGGACGTGCCTCTGAAGAAAAATTTTGAAAAGGAATTTGCGAAACTGAAACGACTGCTTCCCAAAAAAATTGATCTTGTATACAGTAGTCCTAGCCAACGTTGTACAGCTTTTGCTAAATTTCTTGATCCTAAATATAAAACCGATAAAGCTTTACTCGAACTTAATTTTGGAGATTGGGAAGGTCAACTGTGGCAAGAGATTCCAGAAAACGAACTAAAAATATGGAGTGAAAATTTCGTAACCGAACGCCCTACTCATGGCGAAAACCTTCTGGAATTGTTTGAACGTACTGGCCATTTTTTTAACAAATTAAGATTGTTAGACGACCAAGATATTGTGGTTGTCGCGCATGCTGGCGTCATCCGTTGTATGATTGCAAATATGTTACAAATTCCTTTGGAAAATATTTTTAAAATTCAGGTTGGTTTTGGAAAAGTCTATAAGTTTGATCTTAAAGATGACTCGCAAATGGACCAATGGTTTATTTAAATTTTATTTATTTAAAGCTTTTGTCTTTTTAAAACTAAATATCGCCATCAACACGCCAGAAGCGACCCAAAACAACAAGCCACAAGGCCAATATTGATGATATACAATTTCGAAAATTTCTAAATTTAATAGATAATCTAAAAAGTAAAGCGACATCATTCCGGCTGAAAAATAGGCGAAATAATTAGAAATTTTCTTCTTATAAAATAGCCAAGACAAAACCAAAGTGATGTTGGAAAACCACACAATAAAATCTGGAACATACTCCAAAAGCATTATCCAGCCCAATGTTAAAAACTCGTATCCAAAACCTTCTAGACCATAGCCAGAAGTCGTCGTGTTTAACGGAAATCTCAGATAAACTGGCAATATTAAACTCAGAACAAAACAAATAATGCTCGCCAAGAGCCCGTACTTTTCTTTTGGAATTTTCATCATCTATAGAATTATTTCAAAATTATCATTAAAACTCAAACTACCTTCTTGTATCGTATTTGGGTGAGAAGTGAAACCTTTTAGCTTCGATGTTTTTCCTTTTTTCACTAAATCAAAAATCTGCTTTTCATTTAATTTTTTTCCAAAAACTTCAAACGGAACTTTGAAACCACAAGCTTTATAATCCGAACAGCCAATTGCCGTTTTGCCCTTCATCAACTTATTCGCCTTACATTTTGGACAATTTTCTTCTTCCCAAATAATGACTGTCGGTTTTCTTGGTGCGCGTTCTTTCTTCTCTTTAACTTCAATAGCATCCTGATGAACAATTACTTTCGGTTTTTCGTGAATAACTTTTCTGGTAAGATTGGTCACCATCAGGATCAGTTCATCTTTAAAATGATTGGCTTCATATTCGCCACGTTCGATTTTACGAAGTTTAAACTCCCATTCTCCTGTTAATTCGGGGCTTTTGAGAAGTTCGTCTTCAATGGTATCAATGAGTTCTATACCGACAGAAGTTGCAAAAATATTTTTCTTTTTGCGATCAATATATTTTCTTTTAAACAAAGTTTCGATGATATTGGCTCTTGTAGAAGGACGTCCGATACCATTATTTTTGAGCATTTCGCGAAGCTCTTCATCTTCGACTTGCTTACCCGCAGTTTCCATAGCACGTAGCAAAGTCGCTTCTGTATAAGCTTTGGGTGGACTTGTTTTCCCTTGATGAATCAAAGGTTCGTGCTCACCTTTCTCTCCTATTTCAAAGCTCGGAATTGCTTGTTCTTCGTCTTTATCTTTTTTTTCAGAATCGTCTTTTTTGTCTTTTGCATAAACTTCGCGCCAGCCAAGTTCCAAAATTTGTTTTCCCGAAGCTTTGAAAGGAATTGTTCCTACTTGTCCTTCCACTAAAGTATTGGAAATTTTACATTCTGGATAAAATACAGCAATAAAACGTTTTGCTATCAAATCATAAATCAGCTTTTCTTCTTTGCTAAGATTGGAACTCGGTGGAATTTCTGTCGGAATAATCGCGTGGTGATCCGTCACTTTAGAATCATCAAAAACCGCTTTTGATTTCGGAATTGCTTGCGATAATAAAGGCGCAGTCCATTCAGCATAAAACTTCATCGATGCTAAAATCCCAGCAATTTTTGGGTACAAGTTTTCCGAAAGATAAGTCGTATCAACTCTGGGGTAAGTCGTGTGTTTTTTCTCGTAAAGACTCTGGATATATTTCAGCGTATTCTCAGCAGAAAAGCCATATTTTTTGTTAGCCTCAACCTGAAGCGCCGTCAAATCGAATAAACGAGGATTTTTTTCTCGTCCTTCTTTAATCTCAAAAGCTATAATTTCAAACAAATGTTGTTTGAGATATTCTAAACCTTTTTCGGCTTTGTCCAAAGTTTTTAAACGATCGATAGCGGCATTAAAAACGACTTCTCTATATTTCGTTTTCAACTCCCAATATTCTTCCGTTTGGAAAGCATCAATCTCTTTTTGACGCTGTACCAACATCGCTAAAGTTGGCGTCTGGACGCGACCTATGGACAAAACTGCTTTGTTTCCGCCATATTTTTTTGTGAAAAGTCGGGTAGCATTTATGCCTAAAAGCCAATCGCCAATGGCGCGTGCATTTCCTGCTAAATAAAGATTTTTGTAATCGTCTGCAGATTTCAAATTCGAGAAACCATCTTTAATAGCATCTTCTGTCAAAGACGAAATCCAAAGGCGCTTCATCGGTTTGTTACATTTTGCTTTTTGCAAAACCCAACGTTGTATCAATTCTCCTTCTTGTCCAGCATCCCCGCAGTTGATGACTTCGTCGCATTCTTCAACTAATTTTTCTATGGTTCGGAATTGTTTTTCTACGCCTGGATTTTGGATTAGTTTAATTCCAAAATTCTGTGGAATAATGGGAAGAAAAATTAAATCCCAAGATTTGTAATGTGGGCTGTAATCTTGCGGTTCTTTGAGGGTGCAAAGGTGACCAAATGTCCATGTCACACAATAACCATTACCTTCGTAATAGCCTTGTTTGGGCATATCTGCGCCCAATACTTTGGCAATATCTCGGGCAACACTTGGTTTTTCGGCAATACACAATTTCATAGGAACCACTTCATTTTTTGAAAGTTTTACAAACTTCGACAATTTTTAGTTAAAAGACAATTTGCTTTAGTTTTAAATTTTTTATTAAAGATCTTTGTTGGAAAAATCAATTGTCTAGAATTAAATTTAAAAACTAAATTTGTAAAATGACAGCTGAGAAACGACAACTTATAGAAAAAAGTTTTAACAATTCGGAAACGCTCAAATTTTACAAAGCAAACTTAGAAAAGCTTGACAAGGATTTTGTATCGATAAAAATCCCGAAACAAGAGATGATGACGCGCAAAGCGGGCATGTTCAATGGCGCAATGATGGCTTCATTGGTTGATGTGTCGTCTGGTTATGCTGCTGTTAGTCATTACGAAGACGATTGCTATGTTGTGACCGTAGAACTAAAAGTTAATTATCTGAGACCTGCAATTGGTGAAGCTTTATTAAGTAAATCCTATGTGGTGAAAGGCGGAAAAAGTATCAGTGTCATCCGTACGGAAATCTATTGCATCAGCGACAACGGAAAAGAGTCGCATGTTGCCACTTCTCTTGTAACCATGATGCGTTTAAAATAAAAAGAGCTTTAACAAATGTTGAAACTCTTTTATTAATTTATTTAGATTTTGTCATAATCTCTTGTGCTTTGTAAAGCTCGCGTTCTGCTTTGTAAATTCTGAATTTGGCTTCGTAACCATCTGGAATATAAAGTACAATCGGCATTCTTCCGTTGTAATCTGTAAAGTAACCTTTAGATTTAACAAATTCATTTTTTGGTTTTGCATTAGGACAAGCCATCATCGTTGAAGGCGTTGCACCATCTGTTTTGAAAGTTAAATAATTATACCCCCAACCTTTCAGCTCCGAAGTTGAGAATTCTCCCGATAACCAAATTTTGTTACAACCATCTGTCTGCATGGTTTTACCAACAAAAATTTCAAGTTTTTTATTGATATCATTTTCAGAATGTGGCACTTCTATCACCACTTGCTTCATCCCTTTTTCAGCTTTTGGAAAAGGTGTAATATCTACTTTCATTGAATTTTGTGCAGAAAAAGTTCCGCTTATTAAAATTGCACCAGTAAAAAGGCTCATCGCCATTAATTTTTTCATAAACTTTAAATTTCGGTTTTAGTGGCAAGTTCTATACCAAACAATTGTTTAATTTGCTCTTTTATAACGCTTCACTCCCAAATAACATAAGTATAAAAATATGAGCCAAATCGGAATTAATTCCACTGAAATTTTAAGTCCTGTAAACCACATAATTACCAGAACCCCGAATAAGAAAACTAAACAAATATAATTGGTCAAAGGATATGCAAAACTTGGAAACTTTGTTTTTTCACCTTTCTGCGCTTGCTTGAATTTAAGATGTGTAAAGCTGATCATAATCCAGTTAATCACCAAACAAGAAACCACCAAAGACATCAATATCTCTAATGCTTCTTCTGGAATTAATTTATTAATAACGATACAGATTGCAGCAAAAGCAGCCGATACCAAAATCGCCATCACAGGAACATGGTTCTTGTTTAATCTGGTTAAAAACTTCGGGGCATTTCCTTGTTCTGCAAGTCCGAATAACATGCGACTATTACTGTAAACACTACTATTATAAACAGATAGTGCCGCTGTTAAAACAATAATATTAAGAACATTAGCAATGAGTTTTGTAAAATAAATGGTCGTCCCAAACACATCTAATTGGAAACCATTTAGTCGTTCAAAAACCATAACGAAAGGACTACTTCCGGCCGTAATTTTTTCCCAAGGTGACAACGAAAACAAAATAATTAACGCACCAACATAGAAAATCAAAATTCTATAGATAACTTGATTGGTCGCTTTAGGAATATTTTTTTCAGGATTTTCGGCTTCTGCAGCAGTAATGCCGACAAGCTCCAAACCGCCAAACGAAAACATAATCAACGCCATAGCCGCCAAAAGTCCCACAAATCCACCTTGTCCGTCAGAATCTATCCAACCTTTTGGGAAAAATCCACCGTTGTTCCAAAGGTTAGAGACTTTAGCATCCTCGCCTCCTGTTCCACTTAACAACAAATAACTTCCAAAAATAATCATCGCTATAATCGCAACAACTTTAACAATAGAGAACCAAAATTCTGCTTCACCATACACTTTTACAGAAGCTAAGTTAAGGGCATTAATAACAAAAAAGAAAAACAAACTTGATACCCACAACGGGATTTCGGGCCACCAAAACTGTACATATACTCCAATAGCGGTCAACTCTGCCATACTTACGAGAATGTACAACAACCAATAATTCCAGCCAGAAGCAAAACCGGCAAAACTTCCCCAATACTTGTACGCGAAATGACTAAAACTCCCAGATACAGGTTCCTGAACAACCATTTCCCCTAATTGTCGCATAATAAAAAATGCGATAAGTCCTGCAACGGCATATCCCAAAATTACAGATGGACCTGCTAAAACCGCGGCCGGGCCAATACCAAGAAATAATCCTGTACCAATCGCGCCTCCCAAAGCAATCAATTGAATATGACGATTTTTAAGCCCGCGTTTTAATTCGGTTTTAGATTCTGTAGTTTGTTGTTGTGTCTCCAAATTTTTTGTTTTAAATAAAGTCCCTAAAATAGTAATTTAATTGAAAACTAAATTTATTTTTTTTACGCCTATGTCCATTTCTGTTTAATATGACAGAACTTAAAAATAAAATTAATTTTTATTGACTCTTGCTTTAGATTAACTTTGCAAAATGCAAATCGATACTATTTTAGCCAAACTACAGATTGAGTCGCTCAATACCATGCAGAATGCAGCTTACAAAACCAGCGACAAACATCAAGATTTAGTCTTACTTTCTCCCACAGGTTCTGGAAAAACCTTAGCCTTTTTGTTCCCGATTTTACGAAATCTAAAAAAAGACAAAAAAGGCGTACAAGCACTTATCATGGCGCCTTCCAGAGAATTGGCTCTGCAAATTGAACAGGTTTTCAAAAGTATGGGAACCGGTTTTAAAGTCAATTCTTGTTATGGCGGACACGCTGTCAAGATTGAAGAGCACAATTTTATCGAGCCGCCAGCAGTTTTGGTTGGGACGCCTGGACGAATTGCATTTCATATTCGGAATCAAAATTTTAATCCAAAGACTATAGAAACTTTGGTATTGGATGAGTTTGATAAATCTCTGGAATTTGGATTTACAGAAGACATGTCTTTTATCATAGGAAAAATGAATGGTCTGAAACATCGTTTGCTAACATCCGCAACCGACCTTAAGGAAATCCCTGATTTTACTGGACTTGAAGAAGCTAAGTACATTGACTTCTTACGCGAAAAGCAAGTTAAACCTAATCTCACTTTGAAAAAAGTAATGAGTGAACCAGAGGAAAAACTGGAAACTTTAATTGCGCTTATCGGAAAAATTGGCGCAAAAAACACCTTGATATTCTGCAACCATCGCGAAGCGGTTAACAGAATAAGTGAACTTTTAAAACAAAACAAAGTCACCCACGAATCTTTTCATGGCGGGATGGAACAAGACGAACGCGAGCGCGCTTTGCTAAAGTTCCGAAACGGAAGTATCCGTATTTTGATAACGACAGATTTGGCAGCGCGCGGCCTCGACATTCCAGAAGTTGAAGCGATTATCCACTATCAGCTTCCTCCAAAAGAAGATGCTTTTATCCACAGAAATGGTCGTACAGCGCGTATGAATGCCTCAGGAATTGCCTATCTCATCATGACCACAGAAGAACAATATCCTTTTATAAAACCAAATGTTGAAGAAGTCAAACTAAGCACAGATTACAAACTTCCACAGACCGCAGCTTTCAAAACCTTGTACATCAGCGCAGGAAAAAAAGACAAAATCAACAAAGTCGATATCGTTGGATACCTCATAAAAACTGGTGGTTTAGAAAAAGATGATGTCGGTCTTATCGAAGTCAAGGATACCAGCGCTTACGTTGCCGTTAAAGAAACTAAAGTCAAAAACTTACTTGCCAATCTTGTTAATAGAAAGCTAAAAGGTAAAAAAGTAAAAATTGAAATCGCATTATAAAACAATACAAATCCTCAATAATTATTTGAGGATTTTTTATTTTTAAATATTGTCCCGTCCTGAAATAGCGATACAAAAAAGAAATCGTTATTATGGAAGAAAGAAGCAATTATGTAAAACGTACTCAGCGCGATTACAGTATGTCTTTTAAGTTGAACGTTGTAAAAGAAATCGAGTGTGGGGAGTTATCTACTGTGGGTGCTTGCCGTAAGTATGGCATCCAAGCTCGAAGCACAGTTGTGAGTTGGCTCAGAAAATTTGGTACCTTTGACTGGGAGAACCACTCCCCATCGCATATGCCAAAGTCACCAGAACAAAAGATTATGGAGCTTGAAGCTCAAGTAAAACTTTTGCAAAAACAGAAGACCTTTCTTGAAAAACAGGCTTATGTAGCGGATAAAAAAGCTATTATTTTTGACATGATGATTAACCTTGCCGAAGAGGAATATCAAATTGATATACGAAAAAACTCACCACCCGAACTATCGAATCTTTCCGAAGGGAACAAAAAGAAACCATAAGTTTCTCCTGTGAATTGTTCGGGGTGGACCGACAGGTTTATTATCGTCATTTGAAACGAAGAGCAAAGCGGCAACAAAATGCACAGCAGGTTGTGGATTGGGTAGCAGAGCTGCGAATGATTCATCCAAAAATGGGTGGAAAGAAACTGTATTTTCTTTTGAAAGAGAAACTTGAAAATTTAAGAATTGGCAGAGACAAATTCTTTGACTTCTTAAGGGCTAACCATTTGTTAATCATTCCCAAAAGAAGTTATCACAAAACTACCAATTCGTATCATTGTTTTAAAAAAACATAAAAATTTGATTAAAGATTATCAATACAAAAAGCCTAATAATGTTTGGGTATCAGACATAACTTACTTGGGAAACAGAGAAAATCCTGCCTATCTAAGTTTAATAACCGACGCTTATTCCAAGAAAATCGTAGGTTTTGATGTGTCGGATTCTTTGGCTACAGCATCTTGTTTAAATGCTCTAAAAATGGCATTGGAAAAAGAAAATCCGAAGAGTCTCATTCATCACTCAGACAGAGGTTTACAATATTGTTCCGATGATTATCAAAAGTTATTAAAAAAGCATAAAATCCGTTGTAGTATGACACAAGAATCAGATCCTTATGAGAATGCCATAGCCGAAAGAATCAATGGAATTTTAAAACAGGAATATGATATTGATAAATTTAATGTAGATTTGAATACAAGAAAGATTTTGGTCAAACAAACCGTAAAGGTCTATAATGAGTTAAGACCGCATTTGTCAAACTATTATTTAACACCGATGCAAATGCACCAACAACAAGAATTAATACCAAAATCTTACAAAAAGAAAAACAGTACAAATACGAATATATGTACTGTTTAAAATAAAATTTTATTGGTCTAATCCTGTATCATTTTTTCAGGACGTTACATATCAAAAGCTTAAAAAAGTCTAATTTTATAAAAATATCTAAGATGAAACATTATATTTTGGAATCTACTTTAGACTTTCTAAAAGAATTGCAACGCAATAACAAGCGCGATTGGTTCAACGAAAACAAAGCTTTATATATCGAAGCGCAACAGAACTTCATAAAAGTTGTTGACGACATCATACACGGAATTGCGGGTTTTGATGAAAGTGTCGAACGATTGGAAGCAAAATCTTGTGTTTTCAGAATTTATAAAGACACACGATTTTCTAAAGATAAAACACCTTACAAAACCAATATGGGCGCTTCTTTGCGAGAAAAAGGCAGCAAAACCTTGAGCCATTCTGGTTATTACATTCATCTAGAACCTGGCAAATCTTTTTTGGCGGGTGGCGTTTATATGACCGAAACTGCCAATCTGAAACTTATTCGACAAAAAATAAGTACTGAATCTCAAAGCTTTTTAAACATTATTAATACCAAAAATTTTAAGGAAAAACTAGAAATGCGCGGTGAAAAATTAGTGAGGATTCCACAAGGATTTGACAAAGAAGATCCTATGGAAGATTATCTAAAATTCAAGCAATTCACTGTTTTTCATGAATTATCGGATAAAGAAATTTTGGATCCTCATGTTGTTAAAAACGCTGTAGATGTTTTTAAGATCATACATCCGTTCAATCAATTTTTGGCTGATGCCATTAATAATGACTAAATAAAAATTCTCTCAAAATTTCGGTCTTGAAACAAAAAAAACAGCAACAATAAATTTTGTTGCTGTTCTTATTTTATTTAAAAAAGGATTAAAAATCCAAATATCAATTTTACATATAAGCTTCAATTGGCTCACAAGTACAGATTAAGTTTCTGTCACCATAAGCTTCATCAATTCTTGATACGGTTGCAAAGAATTTGTGATCGCGTACCCAATCCAATGGATAAGCCGCTTTCTCTCTACCATAAGGTTTGTCCCAAGCGTCAGAAATAATAACTTGCTCTGTGTGTGGTGCATTTTTCAAGACGTTGTTGTCTTTGTCCGCTTCACCATTTGCAATTTCGTCAATCTCATGTTTGATTGCGATTAGCGCTTCCGCGAATCTGTCGATTTCTGCTTTACTTTCAGATTCTGTTGGTTCAATCATTAAAGTTCCAGCTACTGGGAAACTAACTGTTGGCGCATGGAATCCGTAGTCCATCAAACGTTTTGCAACATCAGCAACCTCAATCCCTAAAGCTTTGAATTGGCGGAAATCAACGATACATTCGTGAGCTACTTTTCCATTTTCATTCGAATATAAAATTGGGAAATGATCTGCCAAAATTTCTTTCAGATAATTAGCATTAAGAATCGCATGCTCTGTTGATTTTTTAAGACCATAAGTTCCTAACATTTTGATGTAAGCATAAGAAATATTAAGAATTAAACCTGAACCATAAGGCGCTGCAGAAATAGCATAAATCGCTTCTTTCCCACCTGTTTGGATATTGGCATTGCTCGGTAAGAATGGCACCAAATGTTCTGCCACACAGATTGGGCCAACGCCTGGACCGCCGCCACCATGAGGAATCGCAAAAGTTTTGTGTAAGTTAAGGTGACAAACGTCTGCCCCGATATTACCTGGACTTGTGAAACCTACTTGCGCATTCATATTCGCGCCATCCATATAGACTTGTCCGCCATGTGCGTGGATAAGTTCTGTAATTTCTTTCACGTTTTTATCGAAGAATCCGTAGGTTGACGGATAAGTAATCATAATCGCCGAAAGATTTTCTGAGTGTTGCTCAACTTTAGCTTTTAGATCTTCAAAATCAATTTCTCCGTTTTCTAAGTTTTTAACCACAACGATTTTCATTCCTGCCATCGCTGCCGAAGCTGGGTTGGTACCATGAGCAGATTGTGGAATTACAACGACATTTCTGTGATGTTCGCCTCTGGATTTATGATATTCGCGGATTACCATAAGTCCTGCGTATTCTCCTTGCGCACCAGAATTTGGTTGAAGTGAAGTTCCTGCAAAACCAGTAATTTCAGCTAAATCTTTTTCTAATTCTTGAATTAATTTTTGGTAACCTGCTGCTTGATCTCTTGGTACAAATGGGTGAACACTTCCCCATTCTGGCCAAGATAAAGGCAACATTTCTGTTGCAGCATTCAGTTTCATTGTACAAGAACCTAGAGAAATCATCGAGTGTGTTAATGATAAATCTTTACGTTCTAGACGTTTAATATAACGCATTAATTCGGTTTCTGTATGGTATTTGTTAAAGACTTCTTCTTTTAGAATTTCGTCTTTTCTAAGCATATCCGCAGGAATCGAAATTTCTTCTTTTAATTCTAATTGATAAGCTTGTTTGCCCTTAAAGCTTGCAAGCGTATTAACTAATTTCTGAAGTTTAGCAAGTGTGCTTGTTTCGTTAATAGCAATGCTTACAAAACCTTCTGTGAAATAGTTAAGGTTAATCTTATGATCAAGCATCAACATACGTAAAGCCGTTTTTTCCTCCTCTTGCATTCTGAATTTAACAGCGTCAAAAACAGGTTCTGCAACCACATCATAACCTAAAATTTGCAATGTGCTTTTTAGCGCATTCGTTTTGTAATGAATTTGATTTGCGATAAAATCTAAACCTTGAGGCCCATGATAAACCGCATACATCCCTGCCATAACGGCTAATAATACTTGCGCTGTGCAAATGTTGGAAGTTGCTTTCTCTCGTTTGATATGTTGCTCTCTCGTTTGTAAAGCCATACGAAGCGCACGTCTTCCATATATATCTTGAGAAACCCCTATGATACGACCAGGAATATCTCTTTTGTAATCTTCTTTACAAGCATAAAATGCCGCGTGAGGGCCACCATACCCCATAGGAATTCCGAAACGTTGTGTGGTACCAACGGCACAATCTGCGCCCATAGAAGCTGGCGATTTTAATTTCACCAAAGCCATTGGATCACAAGCTACAACCACTTGTAGGTCTAATGTTTTATACTCCGCGATTTTTTCTGTATAGTCTATAACAATGCCGTTCTTCCCTGGATATTGCAATAATACACCATAGTAAGAATCGTTAAGTTGTTCTTCATAATTACCAACAACCAAATCAATTCCTAAACCTTCTGCTTTGGTTTTAAGAACCGAAATCGTTTGAGGTAAAACTAAATCCGAAACAAAAAACTTAATCGCATTACTTTTCTTTTGATCTTTAGTTCTGTTGTTGAAAAACATGTGCATAGCTTCTGCAGCTGCAGTAGACTCATCTAGCAATGATGCATTAGCCAACTGAAAACCGGTCAAATCACAAACTACCGTTTGGAAGTTAAGCAAAGCTTCTAGACGACCTTGTGCAATTTCTGCCTGGTATGGTGTGTAAGCTGTGTACCAAGATGGATTTTCTAAGATATTCCTTTGTATTGCCGATGGCAAAATCGTGTTATGATATCCAAATCCAATGTAATTATCGAACATCGCATTTTGCGAAGCCAAATCTTTAGAATGTAAAAGCATTTCGTACTCCGAAAGAGCTTCCGAAATCTCTAAATCTTTTTCTAAACGGATGGCATCTGGAATGGTTTGCGAAATGAGTTCTTCAATAGAATCAACGCCTATTCTTTTTAACATTGCCGCTTTGTCAGCGTCATTCAGGCTAATGTGACGGTTCACAAACTGCTGTGTATTCATCTATACTTTTTATTAGAAATTATCAAATTAATGCGTGTAAATTTACGATAAATAACAGAAATGTCAAAGCCTATTATTGATAACATAACAATTGAAAACATGAATTTCATCATTTCAAAAAAGCAACAAAGTATATCTTAAATTGTGACTGAAATCTATTATTAAATAATAAAAATTCAAACAAACTAAAAATTGTACATCAATTATGAATTGACAAATGTTTAAAAACTTTTAAAAATCAACTTTTACCAAACTACCAAAAGTATTTATGACATGACAAAAATCTTATAATACTATTTAGAATTAATAAAAGTATTGTTTGTAATTATTCTAAATTAATTTATATTTGCATTATGAATCAGCCAATTATTGCTTTTAAAGTTCCAGCTTTGACACCTGCATTTTCAGCAAGTGATGAAATGTTTTGTAGTAAAAAGAATTGTTGCAAAAAGTTTAAAAAAGGAAAACGTTGCAAAAAATGTCCTGGAAGAGCCAAAATGGCTTAGAAGCATTTCTTTGCAAATAATAAAACAATGACAACAAATAATACGAAACTGATGATTTTTAAAATCTCAGTCTGACTTTTCCTTTCAGTGGTTTTCACCTTATCTTCTTGACGCGGATTTTCTAGTCGCTGTTTTCTTTCGGGCTTCTCCTCTACTTCATTTTCGCCCAATTTTGTAATCGTAATCGCCTGTACCACGGTTTTGTGTAAACTTGTATTGGTCGCATGTAACAATAGTTGAAATTTTCCCTGACTATCAAACTGCGTTATTTTGAAACGTCTTTCACCACTCGCTTTTTCTAAACCAAAAGGTAAAATCTTCACCAAATCGGCATCATAAGTTTGCCAATACAATCGGATCTCATCGCCTAATCTTGCTCTAATTTTGTCGGAATGGAATTTCTGGATTTTTGGAGGAAGTTTAGATTTTATATTCCGGTGCGCGCTATTCAGTTGCTCATCGTAAGATCTGCGACGTTCGGTATCAATTAAAACTTCATAAGCTTCCTGAACTTCTCGGAACCGCAACTCGAAAAAATCATCGTTATCATTTTTATCAGGATGGTATTTCATTGACAATTTTCGATAGGCTTTTTTGATGTCTTCCGCAGAAGCATCTTGAGAAATACCAAGAAAATAATAATAGTCCTTCATCTGATAACTTGGACAAAATTAAAAAAACGAAGAGAGATTTCCCTTCGTTTCTGTATTTTTTTAGTTTTAAATAATAAATTATCCTTCGTAGCCAGCGTCATTGCTGTAATTTACCATCCAGCCAATTCCGAATTTATCTTCGAAACTTCCAAAATAATCACCCCAAAACTGATCCTCTAATGGCATTTCTATTTTGCCTCCAGCAGAAAGTCCATTGAAAATACGTTCGGCATCTTCTCGGGATTCTGGAAAAATAGAAACATAATTGTTATTGCCTTTTACCAAAGCTTGCCCGAATTCTGGAATGGTATCCGAGCCCATCAAAAGGTCGCCGCCAATTGGCAAAGCAATGTGCATGACACGTTTTTTTGAATCTTCGGAAAGTTGCTCCATTCCTGGAGCATTGCCCATTCTGTGGATTTCTCCAGCAAATTCGCCTCCGAAAACGGATTTGTAAAAATTGAATGCTTCTTCTGCTTGACCATCAAAATTGAGGTACGAATTTAATTTTGCCATAGTTTTATGATTTAACGTTATATTAGTTATTAAAGTTAACAGACTGAACATAGCCTTGTTTTAATATTTAATTTCTGAATGAATCTCGTACTTCATGCCTTCATAACCTAGAAGTTTTCGCATGAGCCCGAGTTGTCCACACAGATAATCTTCTCTGCTAATACACATTCCCACGAAATTGAGAGTGTTTTCTATGCAGAAATCAATGTTCATCCCCATAGGAAACATCTTGTCCAAATCTTCGTCTGTTGCTTCCAAAAGTTTTTGATAAACCAAAGGCGAGATATGATGAAAGTTCTTTTTTAATGCTTCCAAACTTGGGTATTTTAATTCGGTGTTCAAAGTTTTTCCTTGAAAAAACAAATCAGAATAAGGATCTTCTTCGCGAAGTCCCAAAACCCAAGCCATGCCATAACGCATGTTCACAAAATTACCTGCCATCCAGATAATATGATTGGTTTTATCTTCAATTCTTTTCAAAGCATCTTCTTCAGAAACTGTATCCAGAACATTTATAAAATTCTGCGAATGCATTCTGTAAGCTGGAATAATAATTTCTAATTTCTGTGATTTGGGTGTATCCATGAGATTATTGTTCAGAAAGTTCTTTAATTTTATTCAATCCTTTTTCAAAACCTTGGTTCATAAAATCGACATAATCATCACTGGTTTTGGTATCAACATTGAGCTGTGTTTTTCCATTGTTGTCGATAAGTTCATAACGTTCTGTTATGCCAGACCACTGTTTTACTTCGTCGGAATCTTTGTCAACAATGCCATCTTTTATCATACCGAGGTGTTCAAAATTGACAAGTTCATTTTCTTTTAATTCTTTAATAGTGCTAATCATCCCATCTTTGGAATCTGCGTCTATAAATCTTGTATCGCCGCCAACTTTCCAATCGGTCTCAAAACTCGATCCTGGTGAGAAAAAAGTTGTCCATTGATTATAAGTTTTGGTATTCCAAAGAACATCCCAAACTTTTTCTTTTGGCGCATCTATCTCGATGCTGTATTTTAAATGTTTCATAAGTTTTTTTTATTGATTAAAATTATCCTTTTGGAAGCTTAGAAACGTCAGCGAAAATAATATTCCAGCCATGACCGTTGATATCCCAAAACGAATTTTGATACATCCAGCCATCGTCTTGTGGTTCTTCGTGTTGATAAGCGCCGTTTTGCAAAGCAGTATTAACGACTTTATCAACTTCTTCGCGGCTACCTAACGAAATAGCGACCAAAACCTGCGTTGTGTCGCCTTTTGGGACTGGTCTTTCGGAGAATGTTTCGAAATAGTCCTCGATCAAAAACATAGCAGAAATACTATTTTCTTTAAAAACCACGCAAACAGCTTTGTCATCAGAAAATTGTTCATTGATTTGAAAACCTAACTTTGACCAAAATTCTTTTGTCTTTTGCACATCTTTAATTGGCAAATTGATGTAAACTTCGCTAATAGTCATTGTCTTTTTTTTATTATAATATTATTCTTTTGGAAACTGAGAGGCGTCCATAAAGAAAACTTCCCACTGATGTCCATCGATATCCGTAAATACACGTTGGTACATCCAACTATAATCGCGTGCCTCACTATATGATGAGCCACCGTTTTCTATGGCTATATCTAGCATATTGTCCACTTCTTCTCTCGTATTAACACAGATTGCAAGAAGTGTTTGCGTTGTATCGCCTTTCGCAATTGGCCTGTCTGTAAACGTCTGAAAAAAAGTTTCTAACAAAAACATAATATAAATATTTTCCTCTTTCATGACGACACAAATTCCGTTTTCGTTAGAATAAAGTTCGTCAATAGAAAATCCTAATTTCACCCAAAACGCTCTTGTTTTTTGGACATCTTTCACGGGCAAATTGACATAAATTCGAGTGATTGACATAGCTATATTGTTTGTCGTTATATTTAATTCTCAAGAAAAGAAAGAATCTTTTCGGTTGTACAATCAATTAACTTGTGGTTAATCTTCCCATCAAAATCGGGCATTAGATATGCGCCATGAGTTGCTGGTAAAATCAAAACTTCGGAATTCGGAATTAACTGATTCATTTCCAAAATATGTTCATTCAAAACAATATCTTGTGCTCCATTTATCAGCAAGGTTTTCGCTTGAATGGATTTCAAAATGTCCTCGTCCCAATTTTTAAAATTTTTCATCCTTTGGCTGTCTTTTTCGAACATATTAAGAAGTTTCTCTTTACTAGGATTTAATTCTAAAAAATTATCTTGCAGGGACTTTGGCATCATTTCTAAACTTACATGTTCAAAATCTTTGAAAAAATTAGGAATCATGCCTTCCTGTTTATAAAAGGCGGATCCTATAATCAATTTTTCCACTAGTTTTGGGTGCCGATACGCAATCTGCATCACAGTATTTCCTCCATTGCTGAATCCTAGAAAAGAAGCACTTGAAATATCCAGTTGTTCTAAAAGTTCCGCAACATCGTCTGCGTCTTGTTCAAAAGTTTCAGGAATAGATCTATGATCGCTTCTACCATGATTTTGCAAGTCGATTCCTAGGACTTTATAATATTTTGAAAGGACAGGAATTACTAGCCCAAAATCGTTTACAATAGAACCGCCACCGCCATGAATCAGTACCAAAGTTTTTCCTTCTCCATAGATTTCGTAATAGAGATTAATGCTATTAACTTGCTTAAAACCAGATTCTTTTGGTGACATTTTTTTTATTTATTCGAATTTACATTTAAGATGAATAAGCCATTTCGAGGTCTGCAATGATAATTTTTTTCATTTTAAGCATTGCATCAAAAACTTTTTTGGCTTTTTCAGAATCCGCATCATTCGTCAATTCAATCAATCGGCGCGGTGTAATTTGCCAGCTAACGCCATAAGGATCTTTCAGCCAACCGCACATACTTTCTTGTCCTTCATTTGCTGTTAACGCGTTCCAATATCTGTCGGTTTCTTCTTGATTTGACGTCATCACAACAATCGAAACACCTTCTGAAAAATTAAAATCATGCATCGTTCCGCCATCCATCGCATACAACGAATAATCATCGATTGTGAACTGCGCATGCGCAACCATTCCTTTCAAATCGCCTTCTTGATGATCCATAATTCCATCGATCTTAGAATTCGGAAAAACCGAAGTATAAAGCGACATAGCTTCGCGACATTTTCCATTATTTTGTTGGATATACATTAAAGTCGGTACAAATTTTTGTCCCCTATGCTCACCGAGATAAAATTGCCAACTCACCCCGTATTCATCAGAAATCCACGCATATTTTTCACTCCAAGGATAAGCGCCCAAGTCCATCAAAATTTCGCCATTTTGTGAAAGTGCTTTGTAATATTTTTCAACTTCTTCTGGTGTATCACACATCACCATCAACGAAATACTTGGATTGGGTTGAAAAGTCGGTCCGCCATTCAGCAACATCATTTGTTGACCATTCATATCAAGCATAATAACCATCGACGTATCTACTGTAATCTTGGTATTTGGGAACAAATTGCTGTATTTTTCCGCTGCTTCCTTGCCATTAGCATTAAACCAAAAGCAAGGAAATATATTAGAACTAATCATAATTTTATTTTTTTACCTGAGTTGATTATTTTGAATTAAAATTCGGTTTCGGTATATTTCTTAAAATTATTAAGAATTGCTTGCCAACCTTCGCGTTGCATTTCCTCGGGATTTTCGGTTTCTGGATGGAATTGTTGAACAATTTCTGTACGATTGTCATCCAATTTTGAAAAACAAGTTTCCACCTCGCGTCCGTCTTCCATGCGGTATTGTATACGTTCCAAGGTTTTCACTTCGTCATAAATACCGCCAAAGTCAAAACCAAAACTTCCATCTTTTGCCTCCATTCGGGATTTGAAAGCGCCACCTGTTCTCAAATCATTTTCTGAACGCGGACAATGCCAATCGTCATTTGCAAAATACCATTTTGTAATATGTTTTGGCTCATTGTAACTTTCCCAAACTTGGTTTATTGGTTTATTAATCTCTATTTTTACTAATATTTTATCCATAATTCAAGATTATAAAAAATAGTATTATTTGTAAATATTATTAAACCAAATTTAATTAAATAATGATTTAGCTAAACTTGTCATAAGACAATTTAATTTTCTTTTAACAAAATTTATGACCACGCCAAAATAAAATGATTTGTAACTTTAAGCGGTTTTTAGAAACCTATTATTTTTTTAAACTATGAAGAAAACAGCTCTATTATTAAGTTTTGTATCGATTGGCATCTTTGGACAAAATTTTACCCAACAAGACACTTTAAAGGGTTCTAATACAGAATACCGTAATTTTTGGGACGTTAAAAAATACGACATTACTCTGGAAGCTGATTATCAAACAAAAAGCATAAAAGGGAGTAACAAAATCAGTTTTGAGATTACTAAAGATGTGGTTAACCCAACTTTCCAAATTGACCTTCAGCAACCGATGAAAACAGCAAAACTAAAAAGCAGTTTTGCCAAGAACACAACTTACAAGCATGAAGATGATTTTATTTTTATTCCCACAAAAAGGACATTTAAAAAAGGTGAAAAACTTAGCATTACCGTTGACTACGAGGGCAATCCTGTAATAGCCCAAAAAGCCCCTTGGGATGGCGGCTGGATTTTCACAACAGACAACAACGGAAATCCTTGGATGACCGCTGCAGACGAAGGGATTGGCGCGAGCATTTGGTTACCTTGCAAAGATATTTGGGAGGACGAACCAGATTATGGCATTAGTTTTAAAATTATAACATCAAAAGATTTGGTCGGCGTTGCCAACGGAAAACTTATAGAAACAAAAAAATTAGGTAAAAAAACATCGTATTTGTGGGAAGTTAAAAACCCGATTAATGCTTACTCTATTATTCCATCCATCGGAAAATATGTTAATTTTAATGAAACTTTTAATGGTGAAAAAGGAAAATTAGATCTTAGCTATTGGGTTTTGGACTACAATCTTGATAAAGCCAAGAAGCAATTTTCTCAGGTCAAACCTATGATGAAGTCTTTCGAATATTGGTTCGGTGCTTATCCATTTTATGAGGACTCTTACAAAATTGTTGAGTCGCCACATCTTGGTATGGAGCACCAAAGCAATGTCGCCTATGGAAACCGATTTGAAAACGGCTATCTGGGTCGCGATCTTTCTGGTTCTGGTGTTGGGCTAAAATGGGATTTTATCATCATTCATGAATCTGGACACGAATGGTTCGCCAATAATATTACAGCGAAAGACCAAGCCGATATGTGGATCCATGAGGCTTTTACAAGTTATTCGGAAACGCTGTATACCGAAAGCCTTTTTGGAAAAGAAGATGCCAATGCTTATGTGATAGGAACCAGAAAAGCCATACAAAATGACCGACCTATTATTGGAAAATTTGGCGTTCGACACGAAGGCAGTGGCGATATGTATTACAAAGGCGCAAATATGTTGCACACCATCCGACAAGTGATAAATGAGGATGAAAAATTCCGTCAAATACTACGAGGACTTAACAAAGATTTTTACCACCAAACGGTTACAGGAAAGCAAATTGAAAATTATTTCATTCAAAAATCGGGGATTAATTTACAGTCGATTTTTGATCAATATTTAACAACAACCTATATCCCAACTTTGGAATATAAACAAAATGGAACTAAACTAGAATACCGCTGGACACATACAATTAAAGGATTTACTATGCCGCTTTATCTTCCTTCAGGAGAAAGCATCATTCCTAAAGACACTTGGCAAACAACGGAATTAAAATCTTCTCAACCAGTAGAATTTAGCAAAAACTATTACATTTTATATAATAAATTATAAATCTTAAAAACAGAAACAACGTCACTCCTACAGATTGGCGTTTTTTTGGATAAATATTTTATAAAAACGATTATCTAATAAGTCAATTTTATAACTTTACTTTTATAAAACAGGATTATGAAAGTATTAATCATTACATTCGTTCTAAAATCTTTTGGTTAAAAAAATCTGAGTTTGATAAAAGTCTCGAAAATAAAAACTATTTCACAAAAAAATAACTAGCAAATAATCCATAAGTCACACTTATCTAATGGCAGATATTCAATTACTTTATAAAGCAATTAAAATTGCACAAAAAGCCCACAAAAGACAAACTGACAAATACGATGCGCCCTATCTAGGACACGTTTTCCGTGTTATGGAAGCGGGCAAAACCATTGACGAAAAAATAGTTGGCGCGTTGCATGATGTGGTAGAAGATCATCCCCAATTTTCGTTTGAATACCTTTTGGAACAAGGATTTCCGGCTTATATTGTCGAGGCTGTGGAATGCTTAACCAAACGCGATAATGGAGATCCCGAATTGCAAGAAAATTATGATGATTTTATCAAACGTATTGAAAAAAATCCGTTGGCAGTAAAAGTCAAAATCAATGATTTGAAAGACAATATGGATCTTCGCCGTTTCACAAGACCCATAGAAAGTAAAGACCTAAAACGGCTTAACAAATATCTAACGGCTTATCAATATCTTACGAGCACTTATTAATCAGCCATTGGAATGTGGATATCTCTTTCGTCATCCGAAGGGTCTATCGTAAAATTGAGGGCAAAATACAAGAAATGTAAAGTGGCATTGCCTTTGGAAGCAAATTCTCTTTGGAACATATAACCTGAAGTGGCATTCATATTATCATTGAATTGGTAGCCAATTCCTGCAAAAGTCCTACTTCTTTTGAAAAATTGATCCTGTGGTCCAACAAAAACTTCTTCAAAAGCATTTGCAAAAATAGTTCCTGGTTGGACTTTGGTATTATTAAGTGGCAAAGTCGCACTTAGTCTATAACGATAGCGCTGTGTATTCGTATTTTCGTCCGTAATAGCATTGTGAAAAAAACGTTGTTCTGCCCTCAGACGGTGATCGAATTTTAAACTTTTGATACGATTTGTCAATGTATATTGTAACCAAACGCGGTGTTCTTCTTGGCTTATTTTTTGCTTTTTATAAGTTCCGTAACGTCCTACACCTATAAATGCTTGATTGTTTTTATTAATACTATAGCCAACTCCTCCTTTGGTTTCGTAGTAATCGATATAAGTATAATCTTCAATTGAGCGTGTCTGAAGTTCTACATAAGCCATCCATTTTGGGGCAAATTTATACGTAAAAGAAAGCATATTAAATCCTGAAAGATTTTCTTTGTTTTGAGCCTGCGCGACAATTCCTAAGATTATTACAAATGGAAGGAGTAATTTTTTCATGTTGCAAATTTATTCTATTTTTTAGAATTCAAAAAAAATCCTTCCGAAAATCGAAAGGATTTATATCATAAGTATTTAGCTTCCAGATTAACCTAACAAAAGAGATAATGGATTTTCTAAATACAACCTTAATGTTTGTAAGAATTCTGCACCTGTTGCACCATCTACCACTCTATGGTCGCATGCCAAAGATAACTTCATAGTATTACCAACAACGATTTGACCATCTTTTACAATAGGCTTCTCGATGATAGCACCTACTGAAAGAATTGCTGAGTTTGGTTGGTTGATAATTGATGTAAAGGTTTCAATCCCGAACATTCCTAAGTTAGAAACTGAGAATGTAGAACCTTCCATTTCATTAGCTTTAAGACCTTTATTTTTAGCTCTAGAAGCCATATCTTTTACCGAAGCAGAAATCTGAGTATAGTTCATATAATCTGCATTTTTCAATACAGGAACAACTAATCCGTCAGGAATTGCTACCGCCACGCCAACATTGATATTAGCATGGTGAATGATTTTATCACCAGCCCATGAAGAATTAACCTGAGGATGTTTTCTTAAAGCCATGGCTGTTGCTTTAATCACCATATCATTAAAAGACACTTTCGTATCTGGAATGCTGTTGATTTCTTTACGCGCTTGGATGGCTTTATCCATGTTAATTTCTACCATTAGATAGTAATGCGGCGCTGTAAATTTGCTTTCAGCTAGGCGTTTTGCAATAACATTTCTAACTTGAGAGTTAACGGTTTCTGTATCTTCTCCTGCAACGAAATTAACCGCTGGAGCAGCAACTACTTTTGGAGCAGATGATGCAGAAGTTTGTGCCGCTGGCGCTTGATAATTTTCAATATCTTTCTTTACGATACGTCCACCTTCGCCCGAACCTTGTACAGACTGAATGTCAATACCTTTATCCTCGGCCATTTTTTTAGCTAGAGGTGAAATATGAACACGACTTCCGTTAGAAGATGTTGTAGCTGGAGAGGTTGAAGTTTGGGTTGGCGCCGTTGGCGCATCAGTATCTTTTGGAGCATTAGACATCGTTGCAGCCACAGGTTTGCTACCTCCTGCCACAATTGCAGATACATCTGTCCCAGCAGGACCAATGATTGCTAAAATTTTGTCTACTTCTGCAGCATCATTTTCTGCAACACCTTGGTATAATAAAGTTCCGTTAAACTCAGATTCAAAATCCTGAACCGCTTTATCGGTTTCGATTTCTGCTAAGATGTCGCCTTCTTTAACAGCATCGCCAACATTCTTATGCCATTTCGCAACTTTACCTTCTGTCATGGTATCAGAAAGTCTTGGCATTGTAATAATTTCAACACCTGCTGGCATTTCTGCAGTTGTCGCAACCTCGTTTGCAACAGGCTCAGCTCCTGATGTTTTTTCTTCTACTTTAGCATCATTATTTGCAGGCATTTGACCGCCACCGATAAGTGCAGAGATATCTTCTCCTTGATTACCAATAATTGCTAAAACATTGTCAACAGGTGCTTGCGCACCTTCTTCAACACCGATATATAATAAAGTTCCGTTTAATTCAGATTCAAAATCTTGTACAGCTTTATCTGTTTCAATTTCTGCTAAGATATCGCCTTCTTTAACTGCGTCTCCAACTTTTTTGTGCCATTTGGAAACTTTTCCTTCTGTCATAGTATCGGACAGACGCGGCATTGTGATTACTTCAGCCATAATTATATTGATTTGAGATTCGAGATTTGAGATTCGAGATTTGATCCGAAGATTCAAACGTCAAATTTCAAACATCAAATAAATAATTTAATGATTAATTTTCTAATTTATCTAAAAAAGGATAATCCTGACTTGCATAAACAAAGTCATAAACTTGTGAAGCTTCTGGATATGGAGAATTTTCCATAAACTCTATGCATTCTTCCACAAATGCTCTTGATTTTTCATCCATCGTTTCAAGTTCTGCTTCTGTTGCCCAATTATTTTCTAGAATTCTGTGTTTCACAATTTCGATAGGGTCATCTTTTTTATGCTCTGCAACTTCCTCTTTAGTTCTGTATGGCTCAGCATCCGACATCGAGTGTCCTCTATAACGGTAAGTTCTGGCTTCGATAAAGGTAGGACCATCGCCACGTCTAGCTCTTTCGATAGCTTCGTAAGCAGCTTCGGCAACTTTTTCAGGATCCATAGCATCTACAGGAAGACAAGGCATTTCGTAACCCAAACCTAGCTTGTATATATCTTCGTGATTAGCGGTTCTTTTAACGGAAGTTCCCATAGCGTATTGGTTATTTTCACAAACGAAAACTACTGGAAGTTTCCAGTTCATCGCCATGTTGAAAGTCTCATGCAAAGCACCTTGACGTACAGCACCATCTCCCATAAAACAGATGTTAACTGCTTTTCTGTCAAAATATTTGTCTGCAAAGGCAATACCTGCACCCAAAGGAATCTGTCCACCAACAATCCCATGTCCACCATAAAAACGATGCTCCTTGCTGAAGATGTGCATAGATCCACCCATACCTTTGGAAGTTCCCGTGGCTTTACCACAAAGTTCTGCCAAGATTCTTTTGGGATCAACCCCCATCGCCATTGGATGTATATGACATCTATATGCTGTAATCATGCTATCTTTTGACAAATCCATAGCATGTGTGAATCCTGCAGGAATTGCCTCCTGACCATTATATAAATGTAAAAAACCTCTGATTTTTTGTTTTAAATAAAGAGAACGGCATTTATCTTCAAACCTTCTCCACATCGTCATATCCTCGTACCACTTAAGGTAAACCTCTTTGGAAAATTCTTTCATATGATTTCGAAATATTCAGCAAAAATAAGAAAATATCTTTAGTTATTGGCACAGCCTTGTTTATAATTAATATAAGCTTAAAAATCAAGCGATTTATTAAGATTAAAATCACTCCTTTTAAAAATCTAAAACGTAAATTGCAACCTATTCTAATTGGATCAATGAAAGAGAAAACAGCAAAACATTCTTTACTCATCAGTATTTCGAAAATTATTTCTAATTTTTTCAATCCTATTGTTTCTTTAATTATTTATTATATCGTTTTTAATAATGCCGAAACGACTTATGATAAAGGCTTTTCTAATCTTTGGGCTTTGCTCTTAATCTTAGCTTTGCCTTGCATCGTTTGGATTATTTGGAATGTTAAAAAAGGGCGTTACACGAATATGGATGTTTCGAATCGCGAACAACGCAAAAGTCTATATGTCGTCATCGTCTTTCTGTGCTTTATCTATTTGGCTTTTGAATTTGTCGTACATCAACACCTGGATTATGAAATTTTGTTTTTGTGGATATTATTGATTTTGATGCAAATCAGTAATTTTTTTATCAAAAGTTCTATGCACACGTCGCTCAATATTTTTGTCGCCTTTTTGTTTTTAAATTTTGACATTCGTTGGGGAATTTTTTGGTTTATACTATCTATTATTATCGGTATTACAAGAATTATCTTAAAAAGACATACCTTAGCAGAAGTCATTTCTGGTGGCAGCTTGGCTTGCCTGGTTGGCGTCGCTTATTATTTGGTTAATTAAAACATGAAAAGCATGAAAATTCTTAGTTTGACAAGTTCGGAAGAACAATTGATGTTGGTCATTTGGGGACTGGATTCTGCGTATATGAAAGACATTATGACCGCTTATCCAGAACCAAAACCCCATCAAAACACGGTTTCTACTTTTTTAAAAATATTGGTTGAGAAAAACTATTTGAGCATTGAGAAGAAGGGCCGTATTTTTAAATATATCCCAAAAATTAAATTTGAGGATTACCGCAAGTTTCAACTAGAAAATCTACTCGACCTTTTTTATAATAATGACGAGCGGCTCCTGTTAAAGGATTTAAACATTTCTGTTGCTACAACTTTCAAAATTGAAGAAGCGCCTAAAGAAGAAAAAAGTCTTGCTGAAGTTATCGAAGATAGTTTAGACGAAAACGCAAAAACTAAAGATAATATGTCTTCTGAAGTCGAAAAACATACTATCGAAAAAAACAGCAAAAAGAAAGAAAAAAAGGAAAAGAAAGACAAAGACAAGAAGAAAAAGAAACATAAAAAAAGCGACTCTTAGGAATCGCTTTTTTAGTTTATCTATAAAAAAGCTGTCTCTAAAGTGTCATTTCGAATGAACATTCAGCTGGTCGAAATGAGCATGAGAAATCTAATTTATGAATTGATTATAAACCCTCATCACATCATTGGCAATTTTTTCATCACTAAAATTAGCAACTGCAAAATCATAAGACCTCTCGGCGCGACGCTGTCTTTCGGCTTCGTTGTTCCAAAGGAAATTAACTTTGGCTTTGATATCATCACTATTCAACGGATCGACATAGACTGCATCTTTACCGCCAGCCTCGGGAAGGCAACTCGTATTGCTGGTGATAACCGCCGTTTTGGAAAAATGAGCTTCTATAACAGGAATACCGAAACCTTCGAACAAACTGGGATACACAAAAATGTCCGCCAATTGATAAATACAAGCCAACTCCACCATCGATACGCCTTCCAAAAACTGAACCTGCGCTGTCATGTTTTCTTTTTTAATAAAGCTTAAAATTTGGTCTGCATAGTTGGTTTTTCGGCCAACCACAACCAACGGAAT
The DNA here is from genome assembly GCF_053891095.1 of Soonwooa purpurea. NCBI lineage: Bacteria > Pseudomonadati > Bacteroidota > Flavobacteriia > Flavobacteriales > Weeksellaceae > Soonwooa > Soonwooa purpurea. The sequence continues at coordinate 43,106 of NZ_JBSSMA010000004.1, read as the reverse complement.
ATCAGTTCCCTTCAAGGCTTTAACGACAGAGAAAAGATTTTTTCGCTCTTCAACCGTACCAACATTCAGTACAAAACGCTCTGGCAGATTGTATTTAGTTTTAACGGCATTAAGTTCTTCTAAGGTTTTTTCGGTTTTAAAAGCTTCGTGACAACCTTGGTAGATAACTTCTATTTTAGCTTCCGGAACTTTTAAAAATTTAACAATATCGCGTTTGGTTTGCTCGGAAATAGCAATGATTTTGTCTGCAGAATGTGCTGCTTTTTTAAATTTCCAAAAATGAATTTTACGATCAAAAAAGGAATAAAATTGGGGATAATGCACAAATATCAAATCATGGATGGTCACAATTTTCTTAATGGGTTTTTTGTTCCATTTTAAAGGTAATTCGCCCGATAATCCATGGAAAATATCTGCATCGAGATTCTGAGCATCAATTCCCATTTTAAACTGTCGAGACATATTTCCTTTAGAAATAGGCTGAAAATCTACGGCTGAAAGTTCTAGAATCTCTTTTCCACGCTCACTTTGGCGTTTTGCCAAAAGACTGTATTGGTTATCGGGAAAATATTGCGCTAACATCCGCACCAAGTCGCGCGAATAATTACCCAATCCCGAAGTGTTATTAAAAAAACGTTTGGCGTCGTATGCGATTTTCAAATTTCTCTAATTTATGATGTCTACAAACTCTTTGATGGTACAAAATTTTTGCTTGTTTTTAACCAACCATTCTAGGAACGTATCAAACCTGGCAATCATATCTTGTCCTGTATTCTTGGTTGTAAAGTTAGGCAATTTAAACTCAGAATTTTTAATATCTGCAAACTCCCAAGGATGAAAATAAATATTGAGATAACCTTTATCCTTCCAACTTCGCTTCGCTAAATAACGGTACAGAAAAGTCGGAAAATTATGAAAGCTCAACCAAAACAAAGGGATCCGAAAAATTGGAGAAACCGAGGCTGGTATTTGGATAACCTCTTTAAGTTTAAAATAGGATTTGCTTACACCTAGATTATTGTAACGTCCTGGCAAAAAAGTCGGGTTGATGGACGAGTTGTACACGTATCCTGCGGTTTTAACTTCGGTTTCATCTACGGGGCTCATCCGCGGCATACGAAGGCCGATAACTTCTGTGTCGAAAAGTTCTGATAATCGTTCTCGCGAGCTTTTAAGATGTTCATTTTTAAAATCGGAGTGAAACCATGTATGACTTGCCAACTCGTGACCTTCTTCTAGAAGTCTATGGATAATATCTTGATTGCTCTCTGCAAAAATAACGGTTGAAAAAAATGTTGCTTTGGCATTGTATTTTTTTAATACATCTAAAATCGCAATGGTTCCGGTTCTGGAAATTTGTAGTTGCTGCTCAAGTGAAATTTGGCCGTCATATTCCAAAGGCATATCAAATTCTTCAATATCGAAACTCAGTAAAATCATGGTTTAAAAGTTTTTTGACCTAATGATATAGGTTGGTCTTTGTTTTAGTTGTCGGAACATTTTGCCCATATAGATACCTATAATTCCTAAAATGATAAGTTGTACACCTCCAAAAAACACAATAGTCATAATAAGTGATGCCCAACCCGAAATTTCAGTTTTTGTGATGAAAGCATAGATTACGTAAGGAATATACAACATCCCAATTCCAGAAAACAAAAAGCCAAGATAAGCCGCCATATACAAAGGTTTTACACTGAAAGAGGTAATACCTGTAAACGCGAATTTCAACATTTTGTTAAAATTATATTTGCTATTTCCAGAAAAGCGTTGGTCTGCTACAAAGTGTATGGCGTATTGTTTATACCCAACCCATTTTGCCAGTCCTCGTAAGAAAAGGTCCGACTCGCCAATCGTCTTGACACTGTCCACCACTTTTCGATCCATTAGCCTAAAATCCGAACTTCCTTTATCAATTTGTACATCGGATATTGCACTCAGAAGTTTATAAAAAAAATTGGACGTTTTCTTTTTAAAATACGAAATCTGCTTAGGATATTTCCGAATGGTATAGACCATGTCATAACCTTCTTCCCATTTTTTTATCATATCTACAATTAAAACAGGCGGATGTTGTAGGTCTGCATCCATGGAAATTACAATTTGTCCGTGTGCCTCATCAACACCAGCTTTTACAGCAAATTGATGTCCAAAATTGCGAGAAAATTCAATGTATTTTATTTGTGGATACTTTATAGAAAGTTCTTCTAAAATATGTTGTGTATTATCGCGACTTCCGTCATTAACAAAGATTATTTCGTAATTGTAATTTTTTAAGTCTTTAAAAACCAAATCAATTTCATGGAAAATTTTATTTAGATTTCCTTCTTCATTATAGGCAGGGATAACAATGCTGACTTGTTTCATGCAATAACTTTATAATCGGTTTCGAAATTTCTTGTCATAAGTTCATAAATAATTCTCAGCCACACAATACTACATGGTAAAGATTTTAGCGAATATTTGATGATATAATTTTCTTTAACAAATTTTGGAAATAAATCCGAACTGGAGAAACAAGTCAGAACGATAACAAATACTAACAAAGCAATATCCAAAGTTTTTTTGTTTTTTTGAATTAAAAACCAAATCATAACTCCGGCAACAGCAATAATGTATGTTGGCGACTCCGAGCCTGAACTGAACAACACTGTAAACAATAAAGTTGAAGACAATATTAAAAGCTTAAATGCCAAATGTTTGTACTGACTGATTCTGATATAAGGCAAACCAAACAATGGCAAACCAAACATCAAAAATGATAAATTAGAAATACTGGCATCTTGCAAAACACGACGTACAAAACCCATCAAGGATATATCTTGATAATTTCCAAGAACTTGGTTTTTATTGTTTTTAAGAACCAACTCTGTGTACCAATCGACATAAGATTGTATGCCAAAATGTGTCGATGAATACAGCATTGGAATTATAAAGAATAAAACACAAAATACGGCTAAAGCAAGAATGAATTTGATTTTATTTTTAATAAAGAAAAAGGCGGAAAGACCGACAATTCCGTATATTTTGACAAAGATTCCTATGGCAATTGCCAAAGCAGATTTTATTTCTTTTTGCTTGTATATATAAGTTGCGGAAAGTATTAAAAGCCCTGTCAATGCGATATTAAACTGCAAACTCACCGCTGCGGTAATAAATTCTTGCAAGCATAACCACGCAAAAAAAGCTTTATTCTTAGAACTGAAAGGCAGATTTTTTATCGCGAAAAGAAAGACCAAAGTATTAGCAACATTCCACAATATAATCCCTAACCAATCTGGCATTATCGCAAAAGGAGCAATCAAAGCACTAAATAAAATCCCGTAATGGTTGCAATCAAAATACAAATCGGGATAATATGCATAAAGGTTGCGTTGCTGGAACGTATTGAAAAATACATTTTTAAAGATTAAATAATTATTATAAGCGCCGGGTCCTCTGTTGTACTTTGACAAGGCCGACACGGCACTTATAACAATATAGATAATCCCTATATATCGTGGATTCGATATAAAATTCAGGAATTTGGTTTTCAAAGTTTAGTTATTAGTTTTTTATAAATAAATGCTATACCGCGACATTATTTTCTCTTAAAGCATCATTAAGAGAGGTTTTCTTGTCGGTAGATTCTTTTCTTTTTCCAATAATCAATGCACAAGGAACTTGGTATTCTCCTGCTGGGAATTTTTTAGTATAACTTCCAGGTATCACCACAGAACGCTCCGGAACATAACCTTTCATTTCCACTGGCTCATCACCTGTAATATCAATAATTTTTGTAGACATCGTTAAACAAACATTAGCTCCTAAAACAGCTTCTTTACCCACTCTTACACCTTCTACAACAATACAACGTGAACCAATAAATGCATCATCCTCAATAATTACTGGGGCAGCTTGTAATGGTTCTAAAACTCCACCAATACCAACACCACCAGAAAGGTGAACATTTTTACCAATTTGAGCACAGCTTCCTACCGTTGCCCAAGTATCCACCATGGTTCCAGAATCTACATAAGCTCCAATATTAACGTAAGAAGGCATCATAATAACACCACTTGCTACAAAACTTCCGTGTCTTGCAATAGCATGAGGAACAACGCGCACGCCTTTTTCTGCGTAGTTTTTCTTCAAAGGAATTTTATCATGAAACTCGAAGGGTCCCACCTCAATAGTTTCCATTGTTTGAATAGGGAAATACAAAACCACTGCTTTTTTCACCCATTCGTTCACTTGCCAACCGTTTTCTGTAGGTTCAGCAACACGAAGTTCTCCCAAATCTAATTTTTCAACAACATTTCTAATAGCATCTGTGTACTGAGTTTCTTTCAAAAGCTCTCTGTTTTCCCATACTTTTTCAATGGTTTCTCTTAATTCCTGTAAAGACATATTTAATAATTTACTTTTATTTATAATTTTGGGCGTGCCCCTTTGTTTTTGCCAAGCACTAAAGCCTTCCGAAAAACAAGAGGGTCGGTCTACGCACAGTCGCTGTTATATTGCGGACTTCGCTACCGCTCAGCCCGCAATATAACGAGCTCCGACAATGTGCTTCGCCCTCACGCAAAACGCATCGCAAAAATAACAAAATTAAAGAATGCTGCGCGCAAAAAGAAAAGCTTTATTCCAATAAGACTCATTGAGAGATGAAATAATAACGCCTTTGCTTGTCGAAGCGTGGATAAATTTAATTTCGCCATTTTTTTCAATATTGTTAACAATCCCGACATGAGAAATGTTGCGTCCTCCAGCAGTTGCAAAAAACAACAAGTCACCTGGCATCACTTCTTCCACACGAATAGAAGAGCCAACATCCGCCTGATCCGAAGAACGTCTTGGAAGCTTGTAACTGTTTTCATCAAAAACCTTTGTCACAAGACCAGAACAGTCCAAACCCGTTTTTGTATTACCTCCATATTTGTAAGGAACACCTAGATATTGCTGTGCATCTTTCACAACAGAGTTGCGATCTTTAGAAACTTTATAACCAGAGTTGTTTGATGCGTATTTTTTAATATTGCTCGTCGACTTATAGGATTTAGACTTTGAGTGACTACGACTCACCGTTTTGGAGGTTGAACATGAATACAAAGTCACCGAAGCAATAAGAATATAGACTAGCCTTTTCATTAAAAATCATTTAAACCTCCCAAATATAACGAAAATGCTTTAAATTTCTTTGCGAATGTCAAGTTTTTGTGTTAACATTGCAAACTATAAACTCTGGGGGATTGGCGCAGTTGGCTAGCGCGTTTGACTGGCAGTCAAAAGGTCACGGGTTCGAATCCCGTATTCTCCACTATTACAAACTGCCTACACATGCGGTTTTAGACAGATTTCTACAGGCTGTTTTCTACTATTTTTCACTAAACAGTATTAAAGGCTAAAGATCTACTCCAAATAATTTATAATTTTATATTTCAAAAAAGCATAAAAAAATCGAGACCCAAAATTAATTGAATCTCGATTTCTGTAAAACGTAAAATTTAAAATATGAAATTATTTTTGGTCCTCTTGTAAATAAGCATCAATAATCTCAAATGCTTTTTGTTCTTCTTTTAAATCCACTTTCAAAACCATATTGGTTGCAGTTGGCGTTGTCATAAAAGACAAATAGCTATTATCAACCTCACTTTGTATCCCCGCAGATTCTAATTTAGATTTTATCAATTGTATCTCCTGCTGGTTATTACTTTCAAAAACTGAAACTTTTGTTGTAACACTCATAAAATGAATTTTTAATTCAATTCCCTCTATCTTTCTGCTTTTAAAATTACAAATTTTCTAACAAAACAACAAAAGTTTTTGGATTTATTTTTTTAATAAAATTTCTTCTATCTTATCTAAAACAATTTGTAATTCTTCTTCCTTTACGTTAAGGTGTGGTCTGAAACGTAAAGACTGATCGCCACAAGTTAAAATAATAACTCCTTCTTGGTACAATCTGCTTTGCAACCAATTTCTGGTTTCAGCATCTTTTAAATCAAATGCGCACATTAGGCCTTTTCCTCTGGAAGCAAATACTTCATCTGGGAATTTTTGTTCCAAAGCTTTCAATCCATTCAAAAGATAGTCTCCTGCTTTTTTTGATTTTTCGATTAAGCCTTCTTGTTCAATAACTTCCAATACCAATTGGAAACGCAACATATCAATAAAATTACCGCCAAAAGTCGAATTGATACGCGAACTTTCTGTGAAGACGTTATGCGCCACCATGTTCATTTTTTCCTTATTGGCAAGAATGCCACAAACTTGAGTTTTTTTCCCAAACGTGATGATATCTGGATTGATACTACTCTGCTGAAAAGCCCACATTGTGCCTGTCATCCCAATACCTGTCTGCACTTCATCAAAGATTAAAAGCACATCGTTCTCATCACAGATACGTCTTAACTCCACAAAAAACTCATCACGGAAATGATTATCACCACCTTCCGCCTGGATGGGCTCTATGATAATACATGCCACTTTATCAGGATTTGTTAAAATAGCTTCTTCAATATTTAGTAATGCTAAACTTTCGTTTCTCATCGTTTCCTCCATTCCGGCTTCCGTAATTGGGAAATGGATTTTCGGATTAAGAATTCTTGGCCATTCGAATTTTGGGAAATATTGGTATTTTCTAGGATCCGAAGTATTGGTTAAACATAATGTATAGCCACTTCTTCCGTGGAACGCTTGTTTAAAATGTATCGCAATGCTTCCTTCGGTTTTGATATCTTTTTGCCAGTTTTTTCTGGTTTTCCAGTCAAAAGCCGCTTTAAGAGCATTTTCTACAGCAAGAGCACCACCTTCGATAAAGAAGCAATATTCTAATTCTTTTGGAATGGCAACACGTTCAAAAACCTCCATAAAATCTGCATATTCTTTCAAATAAACATCACTAAGTGTGGGCTTGTAAACGGCCATTTTGCCCAACCATTCTGCTCTTTGCAAAACGTATGGGTGATTGTACCCGATAGATGCTGACGCAAACATCGAAAACATATCGAGATATTCTTTGCCTGTTAATCGGTCAACAATCCAAGATCCATGAGATTTTTCATAATCCATTACGAAGTCGAATCCATCTGCAAGAATATGTCTTCCTAAGACTTCTTTGACTTCATTGGTTGTAACTGTACTCATATTAATTTAAATTATTTTGGTTTGATTTGGTTAAATTTTAAATATCGAATTTAATTCCTTGTGCCAAAGGCAATCCTGTCGAATAATTGATCGTATTGGTCTGGCGTCTCATATAATATTTCCAAGCATCGGATCCACTTTCGCGGCCACCACCAGTTTCTTTCTCGCCTCCGAAAGCACCTCCAATCTCGGCACCAGACGTCCCAATATTAACATTGGCAATACCGCAGTCTGATCCTGCATTAGAAAGGAATAACTCCGATTCTCTAAGACTCTGAGTCATAATAGCAGAACTCAAACCTTGCGGCACATCATTTTGTAAAGCAATAGCTTCTTCTAAAGTTTTGTATTTAATTAAATATAAAATCGGTGCAAAAGTCTCGTGTTGAACAATTGCAAAATTATTCTCAACTTCTGCAATACAAGGTTTTACATAACAACCGCTTTCATAACCTACACCTTCTAATACACCACCTTCAACAACAAAGTTGCCGCCTTCCTGTTTGCATTTTTCAATGGAATTAAGATATTGATTTACGGCATCTTTATCGATAAGCGGTCCCACATGATTGTGCTGATCCAATGGGTTTCCGATTTTTAGTTGTCCATAAGCTTTAACCAATCTGTTTTTAACTTCATCATAAACATCTTCCTGAATGATTAATCGTCTTGTTGATGTACAACGTTGCCCTGCTGTACCAACAGCGCCAAAAACAGCACCAATAATACTCATATCCAAATCGGCTTGGTTAGAGATAATAATAGCATTGTTACCTCCCAATTCTAAAATACTTTTCCCGAAACGTGCTGCAACATTTTTGTTAACCTCGCGACCAACTCTTGTTGATCCCGTGAAAGAAATAAGTGCTACTTTTTTATCATTCACCATTTTGTCACCAATTACATGATCCGCAACGATAAGATTAGAAATCCCTTCTGGCAAATTGTTTTCTTTGATAACTTCTGCGATAATATTTTGACAAGCAATCGCACATAGAGGCGTTTTTTCTGAAGGTTTCCAGATACAAACATTTCCTGCAATCCACGCAAGCGTGGTATTCCAACTCCATACAGCTACTGGAAAATTGAATGCTGAGATAATCCCAACAATTCCTAGTGGATGATATTGCTCGTACATACGATGTCCAGGTCTTTCTGAATGCATAGTAAAGCCATGAAGTTGTCTGGATAATCCAACAGCAAAGTCACAGATATCAATCATTTCTTGCACTTCACCAAGTCCTTCTTGTAGAGATTTCCCCATTTCATAAGACACTAACTTTCCTAAGTCATCTTTATAATGTCTTAATTTTTCTCCAAATTGTCTTACAATTTCTCCTCTTTTAGGCGCTGGTATTTGTCTGAATTCTAAAAAAGCCTTCTCCGCTTTTGCAATAACCTTGTCATAATCCGCCTCCGAGCTTGTCGCAATAGATGCTATCTCTTGTCCATCTGTCGGCGTATAACTTTTGATAATTTCTCCTGATGCAAAAAAATCAACACCTGTAGAGCTTCCTAAGTTCTTGGCATTGATTCCTAAATTCTCCAATGATTTCTGAATTGAAAATTGGTCTTGTGTATTCATTATTATATTTGATTTGTCTTTGGCTAAAATAGACAATAATTTTCAAATCCTAACAAAAATCATGTTTCAAAAATAAAAATCATACAACAGAAATCCACAAAAAGTCAATAATAATGGGCACAGAAACAAACTAACCATTGTTTGTTAATTATTTACATTAAATCTAAATAACTTGTTTAAATGAATTCCAAGTTTTAAATTTGTTAAAAATTTTTAATGGAACAAAACGATAATAAAAACTCCAAATTGAAACTTTGGTTCAAAAGAGTTGGCATTGGCGGATTGATATTTTTCACCGCAAAAGGCTTAGTTTGGTTGGCTATATTTTATTTTGGTGCCGATGCAATTTTCGGAAGTTGCAGTCAGAAATAAAAAATTCGTTACCTTATCTAGTAACGAATTTTCTTTTTTGTAAATAATTGATCTATTGAGAATCGTCCTGGCCCAATAAGCATCAAAACGATATAATGGAAAAGGTATAAAACCGCCATCTCTTTACCTGAATATGGATCTGCGCCATGCGCCATAAATATAGCAATCAACATGGTCATGATGAGAACCGAACTTGCAAATCTCGTTAAAAAACCTAGTATTATAAATACGGAACATATAACTTCTGCAATGACTACTAAAACCAAAGTAATAATTGGTCCCAATCCTAAGAAATCCATAAACTGAATTTCGCCATTACCCATTAATTTCTCTAATTTCGGATAACCATGCGTCAACATTGAAAAACCTACAAAAAGGCGAAGGATAAGCGCTGCTACATTAACTAAGCTAGGATTAGTTTCGGATGAAATAAGTTTCATTAGTATGTTTTTTGGGATCGTTTTTAGCCAAAGCTACAAAATAAGTTCCAAAAGGCCTATCTGTAACCGAAATTTTTGAGATCACGTTCGTTTTTTCTCCAATCTTTTTTCACTTTTACAAAAAGATTAAGATGGATTTTTTTTCCAAAGAATTTTTCTAAATCTATTCTTGCCTCTGTACCTACTTTTTTTATCGCATCTCCTTTGTGACCTATGATAATTCCTTTTTGCGAATCGCGTTCTACATATATAATAGAATCGATTAAGATAACGCCTTCTTTTTCTTTGAAAATCTCCGTGACAACTTCTACAGAATAAGGAATTTCTTTATCATAATTCAAAAGGATTTTCTCACGAATACATTCGTTCACAAAAAAACGTTCTGACTTGTCTGTAAATTGATCTTTATCGTAATAAGGTGGATTTTCTGGTAAAAGCGATTTCAGTTTCGGAAGAATATATTCTGTATTATAAGCTTTAAGCGCAGAAACTGGTAAGATCTCCGCTTTCGGAATTTTGTTATGCCAATATTCTACTTTTGCTTCCAATTCAGCTTGGTTACTAAGGTCAACTTTGTTTAGTAACAATAAAACAGGAACTGGGATTTTATTTAGTTTATCTATTAAAAATTCGGACGGTTCCTCTTTATCCAAAGCATCTACAATAAACAAGAATACGTCAGCATCCTGAAGACTTTCTTTAACAAAATCCATCATTTTTTCTTGTAAACCATATTTGGGATCCAAAACGCCTGGCGTGTCAGAAAAAACAATTTGCAAATCTTCTTCATTATAAATTCCGAAAATTCTATGTCTTGTGGTTTGTGCCTTTTGGGTTACAATCGCCAACTTCTCGCCCATCAATTGATTGAGAAGTGTTGATTTTCCTGCATTTGGCTTACCAACTATGTTTACAAATCCTGCTTTGTGCATTTTTATTCTTTTAAGATTTGCAAAGTTAAGGATTTATAAATCGAGAATCACGAAATATGTTTAATAAAAGAATTTAAAATATTAAGGCACAAACAAAAAAAGTAACGACCAAATAGACTTCAAAATTTGAGACCTATTTTTTTACAAAAAATGCTTTGTTAAAATAAAACTATAGAATTTGATTACCTTTGCAATCTTATAAATTAAAAAATCATGTTCAGCGACTCCGAACTTTCATCTATAAAACAACTACTTTCTCCCGATAAAAATATTGTCATCACGACACATCATAATCCAGACGGCGATGCTATAGGTTCCAGTCTTGGACTCAAACATTTTCTTGCAGCAAAAGGTATTGATGCAACGGTTATTACGCCAAATGATTTCCCGAAATTTTTAAAATGGATGCCCGAAGCAAAAAAAACAATCATTGGAGAATACAAAAGAAAACAAGCTGGAGAAGCCATTTATAATGCAGATGTTATTTTTTGTTTGGATTACAATGCCACGGTTCGTGCAGGAATTATTGGAGATTGGATTTATAAATCAAGAGCAAAAAAAATATTGATTGACCATCACCAAATGCCAGAACAATTTGATTTTGTTTATTCCGACACCAATGTGCCAGCGACTTGTCAAATGGTTTATCATTTTATTCAGGCTTTAGAAGAAGAAGATTTGGTTAATCAAGATATCGCAGAATGTCTTTATACAGGTATTATGACGGATACTGGAGGTTTCAGATTTCGGTCAACAAGTGCTACAACACACAGAATTGTTGCTAATCTTATCGAAAAAGGTGCAGATCCCGCAAAAATTTCTAGTAACACTTGGGATAACAACACCATTTCTAGACTCAATTTGTTATCGCTCGTTCTTAGCCGTATTGAAGTTGTAAACGATGGAAAAGTTGCCATTATGTGGTTAAAACGTGAGGAGCTGAAAGCGTTAGGATTCGAAAAAGGTGACACCGAAGGATTTGTTAATTACGGATTAAGTATTTCTGGGACGAGAATGTCCGTGTTTTTCATGGAAGATCTTTATGAAGATTTCATCAAAATATCTTTCCGATCCAAAGATGATGTCGACACCAATCAGTTGGCAAGAAAACACTTCAACGGCGGTGGACACATCAACGCATCTGGCGGAAAATACTTTAAAAGTATAGAAGATACTATCGAAGATTTTAAAAACATTATAGAAAAAGAGGATTTTTAGTCCTCTTTTTTGTTTCCTAATTTCAGGAAAAATTTTTCAAAATATTGATAGGAAATATGAGCAAATATCAAAGTCAAAATTATATTTGCAAACGTAAAACTAATGATAAATAGATTTGGATTAATCGCCTCAAACGGAATAAATTTTAAAACCATAAATCCTACAATCTGCATAACGATGGCATGAAGCATGTAGATTCCGTAAGAGATTTTTCCGAAGTATTTTAGCGTTTTATTTTCTAAAAAAGAAATCGGTTGACTTATTAAACTAATAATCATCAAAGGAAACAAAAGTGTACTTATCAATTGATACATCCATTCTGCCGTGTTTTCTAAAATCCAATCCGAAAAAAAGTAAAATAATACAAAAGCGTAAATCGATATTTTAATCCAATTCGGGATTTTATAATTCGGATATTGAATGGTAAAAATCGCAAAAAGCCCACTCATTGAAAAGAAATAAAAATACATCACATACTTCTTCAGAAATTCAATAACGTCAAAGTTGTACAATATAAAATAGACGATACTAAAAACAGCGAGTAACCAAACAATATTCTTTTTAGAGAAAATTAAAAAACAAGGGGCAATCAGAATGTAAAATTGTTCTTCAATACCAATAGACCAAAGAACTTCTATAATGCCGCCTGGCTGATAGGTTTTAAGAATATTAGAGAAAAAAGTGCCGCCCAACAATATCGCTTCAGTATAAGAATAAAGTCTTTCTATCTCGAAGCCAAAATAGGGCAAAATGACATTGTAATACAACAATCCGAAAATAAGAACCGCATAATACAAAGGGAAAATCCTGAAAATTCTTCGTTTATAAAAATCTTTGATAGACACACTTCCCGTATTCAACTTTTCGAGATAAAGGTTTCTGATGATTAAAAAACCACTCAACGAAAAAAATGCAAAAACAGCTTCTGTACCTTTGTTGAGAATCGCCCAATCTGTATTGCTCGGAAAACCGCGTTTTTCAGCAAATTGCATGACATGAAACAAAACCACCAACAGGGCTAGAAAAAATCGAACCGAGGTGATATTCGGGAGATTATATTTCATTCAGCAATTCTGTATTAATAATCTCGGCACAAATGCTTGGTTTTTCCCAATGTCCGTTGTGTCCACAATCCAAAAGATAGGCTTTGATATTGTCACGTTCTGGAAGTTCTGCAATCGTCTTTGTAGCATTAACAGCGTTATCAAATCTTCCCGCCAACAATAGGATTTTGCCGTCAAAATTTTCTAAAACAGACTTGCGGTCAGGACGAAGGATCATTCCTTTCGTACAGCCCAAAACACCTTCTATATCTGCAGAATAAGCAATTTGCTTGGCAAGTTCTATTTTATCTTTTTTTAATTTTCTAGCTTCGGGACCAAAAAGATTTGGTATCCCAGCAGCCGCATAAGCTTGGTAATTCTCTTTAATCACTCGAAGACTTTTTTCACGAATTTTCTTTTTTTCTGCATCATCTTCAAAATAAGTTGAGAAAAACAAAGTAAAACTTTTCAAAAAATCGGGATATTTTTCAGCAAAAGCCAAACTGATATAACCGCCCATAGAATGTCCTAAAAGATGGAATTTTTCTAAATCCAAATGTTCAACCAATGTTTTAACATCTTCCGCCATGGATTCCATCGTTTGTATTTCTGCTGTAGGTTTTGACTTTCCAAATCCAGGAAGATCCACTTTTACCAACTGAAAGTCTTTGGACAAACTCGGCACCATATCATCCCAAATCGTCAAATTCTCCATAAAACCATGAAGTAAAATCAACGTTTCTTTGCCTTTTCCTGAAATTTCGTAATTGAGCATTTTTTAAAATTTTATATAGATTTGATCTGGAAAACCCGCTTGGTTAACAGCATCATGTAATTTAAAACTTTTGCCATCATCTTTTGTATAAAAGATTTTCTCGCCACTTCTGACATCGAGCATTCCGTTTTCGTAATCCTGGATTCTTTGTTCTATCCGTCCATGGAATCTCAGATTATTTTTAGAAATCATCTCTCCCGTTCCTTTTATTTTAATATAATTTTTGCCAGACTCTTGAAAACCATCCATTTCGTATTGGTCTTTACCTATTTTTTTGAAACTGATTTTCCCTTGACCTTTAATCATATTATGCGTTAAAACATGTTCGCCTTCCAGATCTTTGTATCGATTATGGCTCAGGATACTATCGTTAATCTTTTGTCTTACAGCGTTAATGGAATCTATTATTTCTAAAGAATCTGTCTTTTTATGTGTCGTTTCGTCTGTCTTCTTACAAGCGATTATCGCAACTAAAGCCAAAAAAGAAACCAGCTTTTTCATAAATTATATTTTTGCTCTAAAATATATAAAAAAGACGTTTTTATCAATAAATACAAGACGAATTATTTTATAAATCAATTTTAAAACAAAAACCTTGAGAAATGTCTCAAGGTTACTTTAGTTTGTCATCATAGATTTTGGTTTCCCACTCTCGCATATCTGCGATGCCATAATGTTGACTTTTGGTCAGTGCCATTTCGTCGAGTGCATCAACGAAGTTTTTGTAATTGGCATCATCTGTCGGTTTAATAATGATGGTAAAGATGCTTGGATTCTTAGCTGCTTTTTTGGCTTTTTCTATTAAGTTTGTTAAACCAAATTTATCATAAGACACTTCTTTCAGAAGATTGGGAGTCAAGGATTTTTGATCCAATTGATGATAAAAAACACGGTTGCCTTCACCTAAAATTAAGGTGATAGAATTGCTAAGATCAATCTCATTTCTTTCCGATTGGGTCGTAGCAGGAAGGCTAAGATCCACAACATTGGGTTTGGAAAAATTGGTCGTAAACATGAAAAAAGAAATCAATAGAAAGCCCAAATCAACCATGGGCGTCATATCCATTTTCACTAGATTTTTGCGGGTTCTCACTTTAGAATCACCTCTTGCATTGGGTTGAAAATCTGCCATAGCATTACATTTTTAAGATTAACAAATATTGAAATTCATAAGACTAGAAAATGTCTTAAAAACAGAACTACAATTTTCATACCTAGTATTAAAATATGTTAATCACAGCATAATTCTTTATTCAAAAGCAATAAAAATTAACACAAAACAAAAAAATACCAATATATGATATCAAATTAATTTTAAAGTTTGATTTGTTTTATCAGAAATAATAAAATGCTGAGATTGTCGCAATGGAAAAACACCGAGAATTTGATCTTCAGCATCCACCAAAACCCGAACAGCAGCAGCATCGCTAATACTTAATTTTTCGTCGCGCAAAAATTTTGAAACTTTCTTTTTCCCTTTCATTCCTTTTGGAGAAAAAATATCACCGATTTTTAGTGGTCTTAATTTTAAAGGCAGAACAATTTTTTCAGCATCAAATTCCCAAAACGGATTTTTAAAATTTTCAGGAACCGAAACCAAAATTTCCGCATCAGACACTATAGTTGTTTCTAAAATAAATTCTTCAACAACTTCGATTTCTTCTTTCAGTTCTTGCACTAAAATCTCTTGTCTTCCCACAGAAAACTGATGAGAATGTGTAAAGAAAATTTTCCCTTTCTCGGCTGTTATCAATTTTTTAATTTCTGTCGAACTTGTCATTCCGAAGCGATTCAGGATTTCATATTTTACAAAGTCGGTTTGTAAAGCCAGTTCGGTTTGATTAAGAATTAAAAGTTCATCATGCGGAATTTTAATCGTTTCAAAAACTAAATCAATTTGTTGGTCAATAAAGTTTTTAGAATCTTTTATAATCTCGAGTGAGGTTTTAAAATTTTCTAGAAAATCTTTGTTAAGTTCTTTCAACAAAGGCGCTATCTGATTTCTGATTTTGTTTCTTACATAAATATTTTCTGCATTGGTATAATCTTCGCGAAAAATTATTTGATGCTGTTTGGCATAATCTTCAATCTCTTGTCGTGAAAAATCCAATAAAGGACGCAGAATTTTTTCTGTTTTTTCTGGAATAGATTTTAAGCCTTTCAGGCCAGAAGCTTTGGATAGATTAATGATAAAAGTTTCCAATCTGTCATTAAGATGATGCGCCGTAATTACAAAATCGATATTATTTTTTATTAAAATTTTATTAAAAAATCTGTACCGAATGTCGCGCGCCCAATTCTCAATTGAATTTTTTGGTTGGTTATCTTTTTGTGAAACCTCGTAAAGATGAAATTTTATTTTTTTTTCGGAGCACCAATTTTCAACCAGTTGCATATCGAGCTTAGAATCCTCATTTCTAAGATGATAGTTAACATGCGCCACTTCAAAATTAAGTTGCAACTGATGGCACAAATCCAGCAAAACCATAGAGTCCACGCCACCACTCGCGGCTAAAAGGAATGTTTTTTGCTGCGCTTGTGGAAGAAGCTTTTTTAATGATTGGCTAAAATTAAAGGAACTAAGCAAAATGTATTACTAAGTTTTACGTTATAATCAAAGCAAAGATAAGCCTTTATTTAAAAGCATTTTGTAAATTTGACAAATTCTTAAAATCATAACTATGAGATTATTTAAAATTCTTGGTGTCACTGCAATGGCTATTACTGCAACATCGTGTGTGAGTAAAAAGCAATTCGACGCCCTTAACCTTAACTATCAACAATGTGTTAACGACGCCGCTGATAGACAAAGACAAATCCAAGATTTAACTTCCAAAAACTCTGGATTACAAAGCCAAAACGACTTGCTAATGGGACAAAATAATGCATTAAAATCTAGTCTTGATGCGTGCCTTAGCAATTCTGGAAAAAGCTCCACCAACATTGACAAGCTAGTTGGAGAAATTAATGCTTCTAACAAATACATCAAGCAATTGATCTCTACAAATTCTAAAAATGATAGTTTGAATATGGCATTGTCTAACAAACTAAAACGTTCTTTAGACAATATCGCAGATCAAGATGTTGACGTTAAAGTACTGAAAGGTGTTGTAATGATTTCCCTGTCGGATAAAATGCTATACCAAACTGGTAAATTCGATGTATTGCCAGCAGCGCAAGATGTTTTAGGAAAAGTTGCTAAAGTTATCAACGATTATGACACATATTCTGTATTAATCGAAGGCAACACAGATAACGCAACACTTAACAGCGCATCCGTACCGAGAGACAATTGGGATCTTTCCGCACTTAGAGCAACTGCTGTAGCGAAGATTCTGCAAACACAATTCGGTGTTAACCCGAACAGAATTACAGCTGGAGGTAGATCAGAATACAATCCTAAAACGACCAATGCTTCTGTATCTGGACGTGCAGAAAACCGTAGAACAGAAATCATCATCATGCCGAAGTTAGACGAGTTTATGAAGTTGATGGACATCGCACCAGTTAAGAAATAATGGGATTTTCATAATTTCTAAAATCTATAAAACCTTGTCGCTTTGACAAGGTTTTTTTGTTTAAATAATCTTAACTTTGATTTTTAATTTTTTTAAACTTTGAACCTTAAGCAATGAGCTATTTCGAAGAACTTGACCTACCTATGGATCGTTATCTCGAAGCGCACGCTTCCACCGAACCAGACATCCTGAAAAAACTGCGTAAAGAAACTTATCAAAAAACAACGCAGCCACACATGATTTCGGGCTATTTGCAAGGACGATTACTAAGTATCCTTTCCAAAATGATTACGCCAAAAAACATTTTGGAAATCGGCACTTTTACTGGTTACGCTACACTTTGTTTGGCAGAAGGGCTTTCCGAAGATGGAAAAATTTATACTTTGGACAAAAACGAAGACCTAGCTTATATTCCTCAAAAATATTTCCAACAAAGTGACTATGCATCCCAAATCGAATTTATATTAGGCGACGCAGCACATACAATTAAGAATTTAGATATTATCTGGGATTTGGTATTCATTGATGCGGACAAAGAAAATTACGAAAATTACCTTCAACTTATAAAACCAAAATTAAAATCTGGAAGCATTATCCTAATTGACAATGTACTTTGGTATGGCAAAGTTTTGGAAGAACATCCTAACAAAAAAGCTACACAACAGATAAAATTGGTTAATAAAATCGTGACCGAAGACCCCGATTTCGAAAATCTAATCTTACCTTTGCGAGACGGTATTCATTTAATCAGAAAAAAATAATGGAAAAAGGAATTTGTAATGTATCCATAGCACCAGTAAGGGCCGAAAATACTGACCGTAGCGAGATGGTCACACAAATGCTTTTTGGCGAATCTGCCGACATTTTGGAAGTGAAAAACAACTTTACCAAAATCAAAATGCATTACGATGGCTACGAAGGCTGGATGGACACCAAACAAATAACACCCGTTTCCGAGACATATCTCAACACCCGAAAAACCAATTATATCACAGAAACTTTCGACGCTGCAGCCACAGACAATGGCAATATTCTTTTGTCTTTAGGTTCGGAGGTTACTTACAAAACCCCCATCGTCACGCGCAGTGCTGACAAGCGCGAGAGCATTGTCATTTGCGCCAAAGAATTTCTTAATGTTCCTTATTTGTGGGGTGGCAAGAGCTTTTTCGGGTTGGATTGCAGCGGTTTTACGCAGATGATTTACAAAATCCACGACCTCAAAATTCTTCGTGACGCTTCACAACAAGCCGAAAGTGGCGAGCCATTGACTTTTCTAGAAGAGGCCCAACCTGGCGACCTCGCCTTTTTCGAAAACTCGGAGGGGAAAATCGTACATGTCGGCATCGTTTTAGAAAATCAAAAAATTATCCATGCACACGGCAAAGTTCGCATCGACCATTTGGACTCTTTGGGGATTTTCAACAAGGAGCAAAACAAACATACGCACAAATTACGCTTTATCAAATCTTATTTTTAGGGCGCGTCCCTCGCCAAAGCTTTTCCCACAACTTGGGTCAGGCTATCCGCTGCTATCTTTTTGTACCATACTTTCCCAAGCTTACAAAAAGGATATCCGCTACTATCCTTCGCGCGCGAATTAGTTCTTATTTTGTTAGATTTCACTTTTTGAATAAAAGTTCTGAATCAAATTATAAAAAAATCTCTCAAGATTATGAGAGATTTTACTTTTAATCATTTTTATACAGATTTGATATTAATAATTAATTATGATGTTTCATATTAAGCTTTATTTTTTTAAGATCTTCTAGCTCATGGATTGGTCGTTCTATATCATAAGGAATTGGCATTTTAGAAAAACCTTGAAAATACAACAAGCACGCATCTTTCCACCAAAAAGCATCTTTAGCTTGGATTTTTAGTTTAGACTGTACCGCAAAAAATCGCTCTTTATCAACATACGATTCTACTTGATCCCAAATTTTTTGATAAGTTATTACACCTTTTACACCTTTATCATATTTGTACGCCAGATTATCCCACATGGATTTGTTATTTTTCATTTGATAATCCCAAGGCACATGATGAAACCATAACAAGAGGTTTTCTGGCGTTGTGTTGATATTATTGTAGATTTCCTTAAGAGGAGAATTGTACTGTGACACGGCATTACTTCCCGACATTGTTCTATCAAAACCTAATCCGTTAGCATCTGCTTTGTGATAATATACAGGCGTCCAATCTGGTCTTGCTCCAGGATAATCTCCCCAAGGTTCTGGTCCATAATGATGTTCGTTTGCAAAAATATGGTGTAATCCTAATGGTCCTGGATTATTAATAGCTTCTAAAGCCACATCATAAGCCTGCTGAAAATACCATTGTGCTGATTGTCCGTTGGGATCTGTTCTTGAAGTTTCGGGATAAGTTGGAATGTTATTGGGATTTTGCAACCACCAAGCATAAGTTAAATAAGCTTTTGCTAAATATAATCTTGCAACATTTTTTGTAACACCTCCTGTCACACGCGGGCTAATAGGTAGATTATCAATAGCCGTTAATAAATCTGGAAAAATAGCTTTGGTATAAACTTCTGACACAGTATTACGTTTCGAAGATGTTGATGCGCTGATGTTAAATTTTAAATCTCCAGAGCCTAAATCTAATGGCACGCCACCATAAGTCTGTACTAATAAGAAATAATCAAAAGCTCTGAAAAATCTAGCTTCCGAAATTAGACTTTCTTTAATTCCGACTGTAGGACCATTTTGAATAATGCCATTAGCAGTATTAATGTATGGAAAAACAGCTGCCCAAACCATACTAGAAGGGAAAGAACTTGGTGTTAAATTGCCGACACCTGAGAAGTCTAAATCTTTAAAATTATTATCGGCACTCTGGGCATAGGTCAACTCATCTGTCCCGCCCATAGTTGTACTCATGTAATATCCATTACCATAAAGCAATCTCAAATGGCGGTACAATGCTGTAACACCTTGCTGAATTCCTCTTTCAGTATAAAAATCTTCGGGTGTATATATCCCTTTTGGCTCTTCATCTAGGATATCATTACACGCTGTGGTAAGGGTTAAGGAGGCTAAAAGCACACCTAGAACTAATTTTTTATTAATGTTAATCATGACTCGGTCGTTTAGAAAGTTAAACTAATACCCATTAAAAAATTACGAGTGGAAGGATTGGTTGCTCCAATCACTAATTGTCGGGATTTGAAAGCTGTATTGACGGCTTGGTTTTCATTACCTCTTGAGTTTGGCTCTGGATCCATGCCTGATTCTTTATGGTATGGTGAGAAAAATACAAACGGATTCTGAACGGTTGCATATATGCGTAAGCTGCTTAATTTTAAGTTTTCAAGAAAATCTTTTTCGAAATTATAACCTAATGTAATGGTACGAATCTTTAAATAAGATGCATCAAAATAACCCAATGTCGATCCATATTTAGGATTATCATTACTTGTAATGCCTCCTGGTTTAGGATATCTCACATTTGGATTTTCTTCGGTCCAATAGTTGACATCTACTTGTCCTCTTCTACCGTTCAACATATTAAGATAACTAGAAGAACCATAAAGTGTACTTATTAAAACACCTCCATGCTGGAAGCCTCCTACAACACCAAGGTCAAAATTTTTGTATCTCCATTTTGAGCTAAAACCTCCTTGCCAATCTGGATCCGTATCAATTACCTGCAAATCTTCTGTACCTATCGCTCTAACAGGTGTACCATCTGCATTATAAGCGCCAGTATATAGAACTTTAATCATCCCGACGTTGCCTCCTGGCTCAAGGACACTTAAATAAGGATCCCCATTTTGCCATAATCCAATATTTTGATAATCAAAAATTGCATTAATGTTATGTCCTACAAACCACAAGTTACCTTCGTCTCTTAATTGATCAGAGTTCAGTGCAACAATTTTGTTTTTGTTTGAATAGAAATTAACACCTACATCCCAACCAAAATCATTATTATTAAAGATAACACCATTCAATGAAATTTCAAGTCCTTTATTTTCGGTACGTCCTACATTTGTCGTTACTCTCTCTGCGCCAGCAGTTGGTGGAAGTTGCTTAGATAATAGAATATCTTTTGTCTGCGTGTTATAATATTCTACAGTCCCTGTTAATCTATTATTAAAGAAGCCAAAGTCAATACCATAATTCCAAGTTTCTGAAAACTCCCATCCCAAATCTGCATTTGGTAATTGTGTTACATAATTACCTACGGTGTAAGAATCTGTCCCAGAATCTCCAAAATTATAAGGAACTGTGGATAATAATCCCCATGTAGAGTATGGACCTACCGCTTGATTAGAAGTTTCACCATAACCTACTCTGAATTTTAATTGGCTAATATATTTGCTATCAACAAGAAAAGATTCATTTTTAGCATTCCATCCTGCAGAAATCGCTGGATATGTATGCCATTTGTTACCTGGAGCGAGAACGGAAGCCGCATCAGATCGCATTGTAGCCGTTATCATATATTTGTTATCGTACTGATACATAAAGCGACCCATCCAAGATATTAAACCAGTTTTATAATAATTTTGATTTTTTGGATCAATGGTTACTTCTCCTTGGGCATGTCCTAAATTAAAATATTGAAACGCATCAATTGGGACATCTTTTGCTGTAATGTAGGAAGAATTAAAGCTTTTCTCTTCAGCAGAATATAAAGCTGTTAAGTTAATTTTGTGTTTTCCAAAGTTTCTATCATAAGTTAATAAGTTTTCTAAAACCCATTGTGTCATATTAGAACGACCTATTGCAGCACTAGAAATTGATGACGGATTTGTGTTAAAAACTCCCGTACCTACATAAGAACCAGAATCTGTCATTCTAAAATTAAGACCGACATTCAAACGATATTTCAGACCTTTAATTCCTGGAATTGATAACTCCCCAAAGAAATTATTATATGAAGCAAAGGCCTTTGTTTTATCAACATATCTATCACCTAATGCGTTTAGATTATCTTTGGAATACACCCAGTTTTGATCAGCTCCGGTGTTCAGTATTGTTTTCCTTGTTCCATCCTCATTATACGGGTTACCAATTGGAGAATATTGTAAAACATTGCCCGCATTAAGCCCATTAGCATTATTAACTGAGTAATTATTATAAGTTGATACCCCTACTCGAAACAATGATCCAATCTGTTGATCTACAGATGCCCGCATCGACAAACGTTCATAATATTGTAATGGGACTAAACCTTCTTGCTTATAATATGCTAATCCTGTACTATAGCTTCCTCCGTCTGTACCAGCAGTAACACCAATGTCGTGACTGGTGATCATTCCTGATTTATAATACATATCTTGCCAATCTGTATTCAAACCGCTTTTCTCATCTGGTCCATTTGTAAATTTATCAGCTAAAGTTCTCAAAACCTCAAATTTTGGCCCATCCATCATTGGATATTTTGAAAACAGTGTTTGCACGCCAGTGTATCCATTATATGAAAACCTTGGCTTTTGATTTTTGGTTCCACGGTTGGTTGTGATAATTATTACCCCATTAGCACCTCGAGATCCATAGATAGCTGTAGCAGAAGCATCTTTAAGAATATCAAGACTTTTAATATCATTCGGATTGACATCCGATAGAGAACCCGCGAACGGAATGCCGTCTAGCACAATAAGTGGATCATTACTTGCGGTTAAAGATCTTGTCCCACGAATTCTAATTTGCTGTTCTGCACCTGGTTTGCTGGACAATCTTCCTATTTCTACACCTGGCAATCTTCCCTGTAAAGCCTCCGAGATGTTTGCTGATGGCACCTCTTTCAAAGCGCTTCCACTTAGTGAAGATACAGAACCTGTAACAGCTTACTTCTTTTGTTGTCCATAACCAATTACAACTACTTCATCAATCTTTTGTTCCTTCCCCAAAGTGTCTTTTTTAGCTTGCGAATAGGCCAAACCAGTCGGCAACAAAGCCATTGCAAAAAACAATGCTGCTTTGTTCGGTTTTATAAAATGAAATTGATTCATAATTAATATTTTTTAATGATTGTGAATTTGACCTTCAGAATTAAATTTTTAAAAGATATTTTAATCCAAAGTCTCTTGGTTTATATTAAATGTGCATGTTGACAATCGCTTCAAAAAGTTCTTGCCTTCCACTTTTTGCCTGAGGCTCTCCTGTTTCGTGAGCAATTTTTTGAAGGTCAAGAAGGCTAAGCTTTCCTTCTTCAAAAGCTTTTCCGTTTCCAAAGTCAAAAGAGTTGTAACGTTCTGTACGAAGTTTATTATAATCTGAGTTTTCCAAAATATCAGCAGCAATCAAAAGTCCTTTCGCAAAAACATCCATTCCAGAAATATGAGAAATAAATAAATCCTCCATATCTACAGAATTACGACGAATCTTAGCATCGAAATTAACACCGCCAGAACCAATACCACCATTTGGAAGAATCGCTAACCAAGCCTGTGCTAGTTCAAAATAATCAATCGGGAATTGGTCTGTATCCCATCCATTTTGATAATCTCCTCTATTGGCATCGATAGAGCCAAGCATGCCGGCGTCAATAGCCACTTGCAGTTCGTGCTCGAAAGTATGACCAGCCAATGTTGCATGGTTGACTTCTAGATTTAGTTTAAAATCTTTATCCAATCCATAATGTTTTAAGAATCCAATTACTGTTTCTGCGTCATAATCATATTGATGTTTTGTAGGTTCCATAGGTTTGGGTTCTATCAAAAAAGTCCCTTGGAATCCTTGTGAGCGTGCATAATCTTTAGAAATTGTTAAAAAGCGTGCAAGATGCTCTTTTTCACGTTTCATATTGGTATTTAGAAGTGTCATATAACCTTCTCTACCACCCCAGAATACATAGTTTTCGCCACCCAAAGCTATCGTGGCGTCTATAGAATTTTTCACCTGCGTGGCAGCACAAGCTACGACATCAAAGTTAGGATTGGTAGAAGCGCCATTCATATAACGTTCGTGTGAAAAAACATTAGCTGTACCCCATAATAATTTTATTCCAGAGGCCGCTTGCTTTTCTTTTGCATAATCTACGATGCTTTGCAAATTGGATTCATATTCTTTCCAATTGTTGGCTGGAGCTACTAAATCCACATCATAGAAACAATAATGCTCGAAACCAATTTTGGTCATAAATTCGAAAGCGGCGTCCATTTTGTATTTTTCCCGGCTAAGCGCATCAGAACCTACATTCCAAGGGTGGTGGATTGTACCACTACCAAATGGATCGCTACCGTCTGCACATAAGCTATGCCACCAAGCCATTGCAAAACGCACCACTCCTTCATAGGTTTTCCCATGACTGGTGTGTTAGCATCGTATTAACGAAAAGCCATTGGGTTTTTGCTTTCTTTACCTTCAAATTTGATTTGTTGAATTCCAGGAAAAAACTCTTTTGTTCCTTTTAAAATGTTCATAATGTATGTTTTATATTTCTTAAAAATGTTTATTAAATTTTGACATAACTGTAGCTGCTCACCAAGTTTTTACACTTGTAAGTACAATCATTCATGTTTGTTTTTTTGATTTTATAAAGCCGCTTGGAGATGTCTCATCCAATGAGTATAGGCTTCTATATATTGTTCTCTTTTTTCTGTTTCAGGTTCAATAATTGCGATTTTTTCGAGGGATGCAAAAGCTTCATCAGAATTGGCATAAAAGCCAATACCAATACCAGCACCTCTCGCAGCACCTACCGATCCATCTGTATCGTACAATTCTATAACCGCATTACTAACACCTGATAATGTTTGTCTAAAAATAGAACTCAAAAACATATTGGCATTTCCGGCTTTTATGACTTTGATATCCATGCCCATTTCTCGCATGATATTCATCCCATATTCATAAGAAAATACAATACTTTCCTGAGCTGCTCGTAGAATATCACCTTTGGAATGAATATTAAAATTAATCCCATGGATGGAGCAATCTGTTTCTTTATTTTCTAAAACTCTTTCTGCGCCATTACCAAAAGGAATAATACTAATGCCTTTTGATCCAATTGGCGAGAGGGATGCCAGCTCGTTCATATCACCATAAGACGATAAAGAGGTTGCAAAATTATGTTTCAACCAAGAATTAAGAATCCCAGTTCCATTAATACAAAGCAAAACACCAAGTCTTGTCAATTCTTCTGTATAATTAACGTGAGCAAAAGTGTTAACTCTCGATTTCGGATCATAATCTAATTGGTCCAAAACACCATATACCACGCCAGAAGTTCCTGCTGTAGAAGCAATCTCTCCTGGATTAAACACATTGAGAGACATCGCATTATTAGGCTGGTCGCCGGCACGATAAGATATCGGCGTTCCTGCTTTTAGCCCCAACTCAACAGCGGCTTGTGCAGATACTTCTGCCTGAATACCGAAGCTAGGTACAATCTCGGGAAAGAAGCTTTTCGGAATTTCGTAAAAGTTAGTCACATCTTCGGAAATACATTTGTTTTTAAAATCCCAAAAAACACCTTCTGATAATCCTTCAATTGTAATTCCTGTTTGACCAGACAATTTCATAGCGATATAATCGCCTGGCAACATGATTTTATCTATCTTATCAAAAACTTCGGGCTCGTTTTCTTTTACCCAAGCCAGTTTTGACGCTGTAAAATTACCTGGAGAATTAAGTAAATGGCTTAAACATTTCTCGGTTCCGATTTGTTGAAAAGCTTTTTCACCATACGAAACCGCGCGACTATCGCACCAGATGATAGATGGTCTGAGAAGATTTTGATCCCTATCAACCAAAATCAATCCGTGCATTTGCCAGGTAATACCAATAGCTTTGATGTTTTCAGCATCTACTCTCGATTGCTGCATTACAGACTCGTTCGCTAATTTAAGATTGATCCACCAGTCAGACGGATTCTGCTCTGCCTATCCTGGTTGATTGGCAATTATTTTCATCTCTTTTTTTGGAGAAAAATCAGACGCTATAATTTTCCCGCTAGAAGCCTCAATAAGACTTACTTTAACGGAAGAACTACCAATATCATAACCTAACAAATACATATAGCGTTAAAAATTTATTTAATAAGTTTTGTATTATTCTTTTTATAAATCTTTGGATCAAACTTATAATATCGTGCTGCACGATGGGCTACGTTGGTCTCAATTTCATCCAAAGCAATAATGTAATCAAAAGCAGCAATCTTTTTATGAAAGTTCTTAATATCAATTTGTTTTTCACTCAAAGCATTGTAGAGTTGAAACAATTGTCTAATAGTAAATTTCTTTGGCAACAACTGGAAAATAATCGAAAAATCAGACTCTATCCATTTTCTAATTTCTACAAAAGATTCCGTAATAATTTTATTATGATCAAAAGGCAACTCTGGTACCCGATTGATTGGGAACCAGTCAACAGTATCATATTTTGAACTATTAATTTTATGATCTATCTTACAAAGAGACAAATAAGCCACTGTAATAATACGATCAATATTGGGCTGATACTCTTGTGCCATCCAGTTAATATCCGCTTTACTACTTGCGCGATTGGGATCCGCAAAACATTTAAACTGTTTAAGAACCATTTTTTTGATACCTGTCAATTCATGCAAAACCCTTTGCGCCACATCATCAACATCTTCATGACTAAAAATAAGACTACCCGGCAGTTTGCGTTGTGACTTCTCCTGAGAATTGGCACCATGTTTTTGCACCAAAAGAATATTGAGTTGATTTTCGTGATCGAAGCCAAAAACGACACAGTCGACAGAAACATAAGTATGTATAAAATTCGGTTTCATTAATTGTTAACATTTACGTAACATTACAAATATAAAAATTCAATTCATATAAAAAAATATTTATTCATTATTGTCTATAAATCAATACTTTAGTTATCGAATTCACATGATAAGATTAACATTAAAAATATGATAAGCTTATCTTATAATACATGATATATTTTTTTTAAAAACAACTTATAAATGAAGATATTGAACTCTTTTTTTAATATTCAATTCTAGTTCTAGAATAATTATAATTTTATGAAAAGCATATTGCTGTTTTTTTATACATTTTTAATAAAAAATTATAAATAATTAAAGAAATGAATTAAAAATTGAGCTAATTATATGAATTAAAAAAACCAAAAAAGCTTCAAATTAATAAGAACGACAAAATTGAAATTAATTTCATTCTTTTATCTCATGGAAATTAAGTCAAAAAATTCAATATTATAATTTAACAATATTTAACCTCAATACGGCCTAAAACGTCACGTCCAAAACAAACTTATTGCGTAATTTTATAGCTTTCAAAAACAAACAAAACAATGTTAAATTTCGAATTTAAAAATCCTACAAAAATTATATTTGGAAAAGGCGAAATCGCAAAGCTTTCTCGCGAAATTCCTAAAGATGCTAACATCCTAATGGTGTATGGTGGCGGAAGCATTAAAAAAAATGGCATTTACGAACAAGTTATCGCTGCTTTGGAAGGCTTTCAACTTACAGAATTTGGAGGTGTACCCGCCAATCCAGAATACGAAGTCCTGCTTGAAGCTCTTAAAGTAATTAAAGAAAAAAACATTACGTATATTCTTGCTGTTGGTGGTGGATCGGTGATTGACGGTGTTAAGTTTTTGTCTGCTGCTGCTAATTACGAAGGCGAAGCTTGGGATATTTTATCTAAAAGAATCGTAACCAAAGAAGGTCAAGGTATGCCATTTGCGAGTGTATTAACTTTACCTGCGACCGCTTCAGAGATGAATTCGGGAGCAGTTATCTCTCGCCGTGCAACAAAAGAAAAACTAGGAATGGGAGGCCCAGGATTATTTCCTCAATTTTCAATTCTGGATCCAGAAGTTGTACGATCGATTCCTAAAAACCAAATCGCAAATGGCATTACAGACGCCTACACCCACGTTTTGGAGCAATATATGACTTATCCAATTGGCGCTGCTTTGCAAGATCGTTTTGCCGAAAGCATTTTGAAAACTTTACAAGAAATTGCACCTAAAATGATGGCTGACGGATTTGATTATGAAGCGGCTTCAGAATTTATGTGGAGCTGTACCATGGCTCTTAATGGTCTTATCGGAAAAGGCGTTCCTCAGGATTGGGCGGTGCACAGCATGGGACATGAGCTGACGGCACAATATGGTATCGACCACGCCAGAACTTTAGCAATTGTTGCTCCCCAACATTACCGTTATTATTTTGAAAAGAAAAAAGAAAAATTAGCGCAATATGCAGAACGCGTATGGAACATCACGGAAGGTTCTATCGACGAAAAAGCTCAGAAAGCAATCGAAGCGATGGAAGACTTCTTCCACTCTTTAGAAATAAAAACCAAACTTTCGGAATATACCGATGCTTACGAAGGCACGGCAGAAAAAATACAAGCGGCTTTCGAATCTCGTGGTTGGCTACTTGGTGAAAACCGAATGGTAAGTCCTGCCGATGCTAAAAAGATTGTAGAAATGGCTTATTAAGTTTTTTAATTATGATAATACAATCCGCGCCCGAACTTTGTTCGGGCGCGGATTGTATTTAAGTATTTATTTTTTCTTTCGAGATTTCGTTTTTTGTTTTTGTTGTCCTCTGTTGGCAGGTTTTGTCTTTGGCGGTTTTCTTTTTGTAGGTCCACCAAGATTGACTTTTTTATTTTTGTCTTTCTTCTCATGAAAAGCACCTCCACCTTCTTGGATTTTTACTACTACTGGATTTTTCATGATGACAACCTCTTTCTCAGCTTCAATTTTGACATCTGAAAGTTTAACCTCAGCAGGGAATTCTGTTTTGGAAACTTCTCTATTCATTAACACTTCAATATCAAGCAGCAAAGCTTCTTCTTTCGGCGTATAAAAACTTATAGCAATTCCCTCTTTATCAGCACGTCCTGTTCTACCAATTCTATGAATATACTGTTCTGGAATATCAGGAATCTCAAAGTTGAACACATGCGACACATCTGGAATATCAAGACCGCGCGCCATAATATCGGTTGTAATAATTCCGCGAAGTTCATTATTCGAAAATTCCTCCATCACACGCAAACGGAAATTTTGAGATTTATTGGAATGTATCACGCCAAACTGCTCTGGAAATTCTTCATCAATTTTAGTAAAGATTAAATCCGCATGGCGTTTGTTATTAGCAAATATCAAAATCTTTTCAAAATCATTTTCTTTATTGAGATAGTGAATTAAAAGATTAAGCTTTGTGTTAAAATTCTGAACAGGTACTACGGATTGCGCAATTTTCTCCAACGGCGTCCCCGATCTTGCCAACGAAATTTCTAATGGATTTTTGAAATATTCGTTCAACATTTCGTCCACCTGATCGGTCATGGTTGCCGAGAACAAAATATTCTGACGTTTTTCACTCATCATCGTGAAGATATTCGTGAGTTGTCTTTTGAAACCAAGACTCAACATTTCGTCGAACTCATCAATGATAAGTTTTTTTAAATCTTTAAACTGTATCACGTTGTCAATCGCCAAATCCATCACACGACCTGGTGTTCCCACCAAGATGTCAACGCCGCCTTCGTAGATATTTTTTCTTTGGGTATTGATGTTAACGCCACCATAGACGCCCATTACTCGAGCATTTATAAATTCGGTCAATTGGTTCAGTACTTCCGTAACCTGAACCACCAATTCTCTTGTAGGAACTAAAATTAAAATTTTAGGTTGATCTGTTTTAGAATATTTGTACTCTTTAAGAATTGGTAAAAGATAAGCTAAAGTCTTTCCTGTACCCGTCTGGGCAATCCCCATAATGTCGCGACCGGACAGAATCGGAGAAAAACTTTTGTACTGTATAGGTGTAGGCTCGGAAATATTTAACTTTTCCAAAACTTCGTTGAGGGCTTTTGGCAACTCAAAGTCTGCAAAACTTGGTTTCATTCCGCAAAGATAGCTTTTTTTGAAAAAGCATTTTTTAATTAAAAAACATCTAATTTAATTTTAGGAACACATTTTGAATATCAACAAAAAAATAACATTATGATAAACAAAAACGCACTAAAGAAATTAAGAAACATCAGTCTTCTTTCAGTTAGTATTATAACTTTAAGTTTGACTTCTTGCAAGTCAACACCAAAGTCATCATTCTCTGATGAACACAACGCCAAAAATTCGTTAGACTATAACGGTATCTATAACGGCGTACTTCCTTGTGCTGACTGCGATGGCATCGCGACAAGTGTATACATTAATAAAGACAACACTTATGTTTTAAAACAAAATTATCAAGGAAAAAGCACCACAACTATTCTTGAAGAAGGAAGCTATTCTTGGAACAACGAAGGTAATACAATCACGCTAAAACCCAAAACGAAAAATGGGCAAACTCTGAAGTTTTTCATTAGTGAAAATCGCATATTCATGCTGGATCAAGATGGTAAAAGAATTACAGGTTCTCTAAAAGACCATTACACCTTAACAAAAAATTACGCGACTATCTTTGACAAAAAATGGAAATTAAAAGAAATGTACGGCATCCAATTTGACAAGTCGAAAACTACAAAAAAAGAAGGCTATATCAGCTTTGATGACAAAACAAAGCGTTTTACAGGAAATGCAGGTTGTAACCAGATGAACGGCGGGTTTGACATTAGCGCTGACAACAAAATCGATTTTATGCAAAGCATGTCTACGATGATGGCTTGTGAGAACATGGAAGCAGAACAGTCTTTTGCAAAAGTTCTAAAAAATGCTAAATTCTACGAACTCCAAAGCAACAAATTATTCCTACTTGACAGCAACAAAAAAGTAATTGCCAAATTTGTAGATTAATAAAACCATCAAACAATACAAACCAAAAGCGCACTCCTAAGATTGCGCTTTTTTATCATCTTTTGGTATTTTTAGAATAATACGAAAAGTCGTGCCTTTGCCAATTTCGGAATGCGACACTTTTATTTCGCCATTATGATATTCGTGAACAACACGGTGTGCCAACGAAAGGCCAAGTCCCCAACCCCGCTTTTTTGTGGAATATCCTGGTTTAAAAACCTTTCTGGCTTGGCTTTTTGACATTCCCGACCCATTATCTTTTACGTCTACAAAAACATTTTTTCCTTTTTTATAAAGTTGGATTTCCAATTTCCCTTCACCTTTCATCGCATCAACAGCATTTTTAACAAGATTCTCGATAACCCAACTCATCAGGATTTGGCTATGTGGAACCATGACATCTTCATAGGTTTTCTGAAATGTAAAATCCACTTTAGTAGAAATTCTCGTTTTAAGGTAATCGTAATTCTGCTGCAAAGTCTGCGTCAAATCTCTATCATTAAGCGTTGGAATAGAACCGATTTTCGAAAATCGCTCCGAGATGGTTTTCAACCGCTCAACATCTTGTTCCAACTCTTTCACCCCAAGGCTATTCTCATCTTCCAGCTTCATAATTTCCACCCAACCAATCATCGAGGACAAAGGCGTCCCAATCTGGTGTGCTGTTTCTTTTGCAAGTCCAGCCCACAAAAAACCCTCATCCGTTTTTTTCAATGTTCTTAAAAACCAAAACGAAAAAGCAATATAGCCACCAATAAATAATGCCAAAATAAAAGGATAAAACCTTAGATTATTCAGCAGTTTTGAATTATCATAATAAATAAACTGATTGTTATATTCTGGCAACTGTATCTCAAATGGCGGATAGCGACTTTCCATCTGCCGCATAATTGTTTTCAGCCTCTCTGGATCTTCCAAGACTTCTTTAGGAATATTCCGGCTTTCAATCAAATTGCCTTTTTTATCTGTCAAGATAAACGGAATATCTTCATTCTCATTTATCACATTCAGCGATAATTCGTTAAGACGATAATCAAAATTAACATCTTGCATATACTTCATCGCCGTCGCAATCGACTGGATACGTCCCGTTTCTTTCTCCCGAAGATAATTAATCATCACAGACGATGCCAACACAATCCCAATAACCACGGCAGTTAGCAGCGTGTAGATAATCCATTTATTAATCTTAGAAAATAAATATAGCCTTTTCATGAGCTACGAATTTAATTATTTTTTTGGAGCTAATCCCGCTATCCGCTATATCTTTTCTGGGCGCCGCCTTCCCCAACCAAAACGGCACCCAAAAAAGGATGCCGCTTCTATCGGGGCTAAGATGCCCAGTTTGTTATAAAGTTTCTTTCAACCAATCGAAAAATTCTCTTTGCCATACCAAGCCATTTTGAGGATGTAGCACCCAGTGGTTTTCGTTCGGGAAGTACAAAAATTTAGTTTTAAGACCTTTCAACTTTGCAGCTTGGAAAGCTTCCTGTCCTTGCTCATAAGGCACACGAAAGTCAATTCCACCTTGGATAATCATAATAGGCTTATTCCAGTTTTCTACTTTTTTTATCGGATTAAAATCGGTGTAAGCTTTTGGTGTCGGATTTTTCCAATAAGGGCCACCCAAATCCCAATTTGCAAACCACAATTCTTCAGTTGTTCCGTACCAAGATGTCATATCGAACAAACCATCGTGCGCGATAAAAGTCTTGAATCTGTTCTCATGTACGCCAGCCAACATAAACACCGAATAGCCACCGTAACTTGCACCAACAGCCGCAATTCTGTCATTATCAACATAAGGCAAAGTTTTAGCAAAATCGGTTGCTGCTAGATAATCACGAATCGGTTGTCCACCCCAATCTCCAGAAATCTCCTCGTTCCATTTGGTTCCCCAACCTGGCATACCTCGACGGTTAGGCGCTACGACGATATAATCATTAGCCGCCATCAAAGCAAAATTCCATCTTACTGAGTTAAACTGTGTCAAAGCCGATTGTGGCCCACCTTGGCAATACAAAAGAGTTGGATACTTTTTGTTCGGATCGAAGTTCGGTGGATAATGGAACCAAACACCCATTTCTTTTCCATCTGAAGTTTTCACCATTTTCAGCTCAGATTTTCCTTGAGCCAGTTTAGCATAAGTCGCTTTGTTAACATCGGTCATTTGTGCCAATTGACCTTTCTTTAATTCAACACTATAAAGATCAGCATTGTGATTAATATCTACTTTTGAAACTACTAAACCATTTTTATTTTGCGCATAGATATCATTAACATCAAATTGTCCATTGGTAACTTGCGCCACTTTTGCGGCTTTTGTATCCACAACAAACAATTGTTTTGTCCCTCGAAAAGCTGCTGTGAAATAAATACTTTTAGAATCTTGACTCCAAAAAGTAGAACCAGAAACGCTTTCGTCCCAAGATTGCGTTAAATTCTTTTTAGTTTTAGACTGCCAATCCATCACAATAATGTCGTTTTTGTCGGCTTCATAACCATCGCGAGCCATGCTTAGCCACATCAGCGATTTGCCATCTTTACTAAAACTTGGTGCCACATCATAACCCATCATTCCGTCTGTAAGATTGATAGTTGCGCCAGTTGTTAAGTTATATGCAAAAATATCGGTATTGGTACTTTTCGCATATTCTGCGCCACTTTTGGCTTTTGTCACATATAATAATTCTGTAGAATCTGGACTCCATACAAAATCCTCACTCCCACCAAAAGGCTTTTGTGGCGAATCGAATTTCTTTCCTTCCAAAAGATCTTTCGCCTTATCCACAGCATCGCTAATATTAACAACAAAAACATGGTTGTATTTGCCTTCGTTCCAAGCATCCCAATGACGATGGTTGAGGTCGGTATAGATTTGGGCGGTAGATTTTGGCGTATCTACATATTTGTCTTTTGCCATAAGCGCTTCTACCAATACCGCTTTGCTGAACGCAACTTTCTTCCCATCGGGAGATATCACAATATTTTCAGCATCTTTACCAATGCTATAAAAATCTGACCAGGTTTTTCCAGAATCTTTAGAAATAAGGATTTTTTCGCCTTCTAGGGCATAAAGTCCATTTTTGTCCCATTGGATAATGGCTTTTTTACCAAAGTCTATCTTGTCTGCTGACTGATTTAGCAAATTCAAGAAGTAAGTTGTTGAATTTGATTTTTCGGTTTTAAGGTCTGTTTTGCTAAGTTTATAAATGAGAGAAGCTTGGTCTGGAGAGACAGCCTGAACACCTAATCTGTTAAGCGTCCACAAGATTTCGGGTGTTAGATTTTGTTGTGCATTCATCATAAAGGGCGCTGCTAAGGCAACTAATGTATGTTTTAACTTCATGAATTTTTTATTTTTTTTTGGAACAACGAATTTATTAAATTTATAACGATAAACCTAAATCAAATACCTATGAAAAAAATTCTACTTTCTTTAACAACAATTTTATCAGGAATTGTTTTTTCACAAATTTATTTCGCCCCTCAAAGTAATTATAATTTTGGTCAAAATTACCAAGCTAGTATTACAGGCAACGGTAGAATTTATTATACTTTAGATGGTTCTGAACCAACTTTAAATTCGTCTTTTGGAGAAAACAACATTGACCTTAACATCACAGAAAATACTTTAGTTAAAGCCAAATTAAAAACTGGAGAGAATACCTTGTCTAATACTTTTATACAAAAGTTTTGGCATACTTTGATTGAAAAAAATGTTTTTTTTAAACCACCTACAACATGGTCTGGCCAGCCTTGCTCTTATATGAACTGGTTGGACCCACAAACAACAATCGATTTTTACCCTCCTGGTCAAAAAATGACGGAGGCTTGCGAAGGCTGGTACAAAATGACTTACTCTTTTGGAAAGCCAAATATTAGTTTTAATAATTGTCTACTTCCTCAATCACCGAGTTATGTAGAATATACCATTGTTACAGAAGATACGGTATATTATGACTCTAGTACTGGACCAATCACCAATCCGCCAGCTTGTCTTTTGGGCACCCAAGAATCATCGAAAATTGCCAATGTAAAAATTGCTGAAAACCCTGTAAAAGATATCCTACAAATAACGTCTGATGTCAAATTTGAAAATTATCAAATTGTAGATATTTCAGGAAAAATAATTGCTCAAAGAAATTTTGAAAAGGAGATTAATGTATCACAATTACAAAAAGGAACCTATATTATTAAACTATTAGGAAATAACGCTGTTCAACATTATCTGAAATTCATTAAAAATTAGGCTATTAATATTTTTGATAATAAATTTTTATCATTATATTTGCCACTCAAAATTTAAAATTACATGGGCACTATATTTACGCTATTTATGGTATTGATTATGATCGCTTGCGTTCTGCTAATCATTATTATTATGGCTCAAAACCCAAAAGGTGGCGGTCTTTCAGGAACTTTCGGGGGTACTTCTTCTGCAACATTTGGTGTACAGAGAACCAACGACTTTATGGAAAAAGCAACTTGGACTTTAGGAATTTTTATCGTCGTTATGATCTTGTTGAGTATTGTAGTAACTGGTAAACCAACTACAACTTTTCAAGCGCCTAAAACTGCGCCTGCAAAACAAGAAGCGCCTGCACAAACACCTGCTACCTCTACAGCGCCTGCAACACAGATGCCTGCACAGCAGTAAAAGCTATCAAAAAAATATAAATAAAGCGATTGATTTTTTCAGTCGCTTTTTTGTTTTTAAAATAAAGCCATGGCATTATTTTAGCAACAAAGACTTGTTATTTTATTCTAAACTATGGAAGCCAAAGCTCTTCGTGTTTCTCTAATTGTCGGTGCAACATTTTTGATGGAAAATCTAGATTCCACCGTCATAACGACAGCGCTTCCACAAATGGCAAAATCTTTTGCCGCCGACCCTTTACACATGAGTATTGGCGTATCTGTGTACATCATAATGCTTGCGGTTTTTATCCCGGTCAGCGGATGGATTTCTGAAAAATTTGGAGTAAAAAAAGTTTTTGGTGTCGCGATTTTAGGATTTTTGGTTGCTTCTGCTATTTGTGGATTTAGTCAAAACTTAACACAATTTACGTTTGCAAGAGCTTTACAAGGGTTTTTCGGCGCAATGATGGTTCCCGTAGGACGACTTTCTGTTTTAAAAAATACAGAGAAAAATGACTTGGTGAGCGCCATTGCTTTTATTACTTGGCCAGGCCTTATTGGTCCTATCCTCGGTCCTTTTGTTGGTGGTTACATTACAACTTATTTTAGTTGGCATTGGATATTTTTCATTAATATTCCGTTGGGATTATTAGCGTTTTTCTTAAGCATGAAATATATTCCCGACACCTATGAAAGAACTGATAAAAAACTGGATGTCAAAGGATTTGTTCTAAGTACTTTGGGAATGATTGGTTTTATGCTAGGTCTGGAAAGTTTTACCAACGATATGATGCCAATCTATTACAGTATTCCGCTGATCGCTGTAAGTATCATTATCTTTTATCTATTTTATTTACATACCAAAAAAGTTAAAAATCCACTACTCGATTTTTCTGAACTAAAAACTAAAACTTATGCAATTACAATTTATTCTGGCTCTATTACAAGAATGGTTATCGGCATGGCGCCATTTCTTATGCCGTTGATGTTTCAGATTGGATTTGGGTTAAGCGCTTTCGAATCTGGAAGTTTGCTAATGGCCAGCATGATTGGCAGCTTGGTTATGAAACCCGCTACCGTTTGGATTACAAAGAAATTTTCATTCAGACGCGTTTTGGTGGCTAATACACTTTTACTGAGTTTGACATCATTTGCGATGCTACTTTTATTCCCTGATACGCCACATTGGATGACGGTAACGGTTTTATTCGTTTCAGGATGTGTGCGGTCAATGCAATTTAGTAGTTTGAATACTTTAGCCTACGCCGATATTCCAAAAGAAAGGATGAACAATGCGAATACGCTATATAGTACGGCGCAACAAATGACTTTAGGAATGGGAATTACTTTGGGGGCATTTTCGTTAAAAACCGCTAGCATTTTCAATGACACCGAAGGACAATATCAAGTTAAGGATTTCCACTTGGCATTTGCCATCATTGGCATTTTAGGATTAGTAACACTTTACGAATATTTAAAACTATCGGATCGCGATGGGGTAAATGTCCGAAATATGAAAAGCCGTAAACGTGCAAAAAATGACCTCAACAAAACCCATTAAAAAAGAGAAGCCAACACTGACTTCTCTTTCTATTATTTTGATGTAATAAAATCTTACATGTGAATGGCTCTTTTTCCTGTTGCGTCCAATGCTGCTTCTTTTACAGCTTCGGCGTAAGTTGGGTGCGCATGAGACATTCTTGTTAAATCTTCAGCACTTGCACGGAATTCCATTGCGGTAACACCTTCAGCAACCAAGTCAGCCGCTCTCGCGCCAATCATGTGGAAACCTAAGATTTCATCTGTTTTAGCATCTGCGATAATTTTCACAAAACCATCTGTATCACCAGAAGCACGGCTTCTTCCTAAAGCTCTCATTGGGAAAGACCCAACTTTGTAGTCTACGCCAGCTTCTTTTAGTTGTTCTTCTGTTTGTCCAACGCCGGCAACTTCTGGCCAAGTATAAACAACACCTGGAATTAAATTATAATTGATGTGAGGTTTTTGTCCTGCTAAAGTTTCAGCTACAAAAACACCTTCTTCTTCCGCTTTATGCGCCAACATTGCACCTTTAATAACATCACCAATGGCATAAATGTTAGAAACATTTGTTTGAAGATGATCGTTAACCTGTACTCTTCCTCTTTCATCAAGATTCACGCCTGCATTTTCTAATCCAAGTCCGTCCGTATAAGGTTTTCTACCTACAGAAACCAAAACATAATCACCTTCGAAAGCTACATCTTCGCCTTTTTTGTTTTTAGCACTTACTTTTACAGCATCGCCATTTCTTTCCACACCAGAAACCGCTGTAGAAAGCTCGAATTTCATGCCTTGTTTTTTCAATACTTTTTGGAGTTCTTTAGACAAAGCCCCGTCCATTCCTGGGATAATTTTGTCCATATACTCTACAACGGTTACTTTAGATCCTAATCTTAAATAAACAGAACCCAACTCAAGACCGATAACACCTCCACCGATTACGATTAAGTGTTTTGGAACTTCTTTTAAGTTTAAAGCTTCCGTTGAAGTGATGATTCTTTCTTTATCGATATTGATAAATGGCAACGAAGATGGTTTGGATCCTGTTGCGATAATCGTGTATTTTGATTCGATAGATTCTGCAGAACCATCGTTTTTCGTAATTTTAATTTTTGTAGCAGATTCGAAACTTCCAACGCCTTCAAAAACAGTGATTTTGTTTTTGTCCATTAAGAAGCTGATTCCTTTTGTTGTCATATCTACAACACCGTTTTTACGCTCAATCATTTTCGCCAAATCTACTTTGGGCTCGTTGATGATGATGCCATAATCCGCAAATTCATGTTTTGCTTTTGCGAAATGTTCAGAACTATCCAAAAGCGCTTTGGAAGGAATACATCCAACGTTAAGGCAAGTCCCGCCCATTGTAGGGTATTTTTCAATAATTGCTGTTTTGAAACCTAATTGTGCCGCACGAATAGCTGCAACGTATCCACCAGGACCAGAACCGATTACGGTAACATCGAATTGTGACATTATATTATTTTTTGTTTAATGTTTTACTTTTTTATTTCACTGCATTTTATATACAGAATCGTTACAAAATTACAAAAATCCTACAGAAAAAAGCGGATTAATTTATTGTAAAATAAGTGATAAAAATCCTTTCAGTTTTCACCAAAAGGATTTTCATTAGTTTATCGGAGATTATCCACATTTGCTGCTGCCGCAACTTTTACAAGTGAGGCAACCTTCCTGATACATGAGTTTATCTGATCCACAATTGCTGCATTTTTGTCCATCAGCATTGGTTCCATCAGGGATATAACGCTTCAAAGCTCTTGCTACACCCGCTTTCCAATTGTTAATATTTTCTGAATCCAACTCCAATCGGTTAATAAGTTCCACCACATTTTCTAAAGACATACCGTGTCTTAATGTTCCAGAAATAAGTTTTGCATAATTCCAAAATTCTGGATTAAACTTATGAGAAAGCCCTTCGATAGTAGTTTTGTAACCGCGAAGATTTGTAAACTGAAAATCATAACGAGAAGTTCCGTTTTCATCTCGATTTTTAATAATCAAACCTTCGTTAACCCAGCGTGGCAAAGCGATTCCTTCTTCATCATCTGCCAAACCTGTAAAAATTTCGTAAGGCCTACCATCCATCAAACCTACAAAAGCAATCCACTTTTCTTTATTGTTCTGAAATTTGACCACATTGGCTTCTAAAACCTGAGGTCTTTTGGTTGAAAAATGTTGCAACGGATTTGATTCTTCTTTCGAGTTTGATTCTTCTGTTGATACCAAAACGCCAGATCGAGAGCCATCTCTATACACGGTAACCCCTTTGCAACCTACTTCCCAAGCGGTTAAATATAAATCATTAACCAATTCTTCGGTGGCATCGTTCGGGATATTAATCGTCACGGAAATAGAATGATCCACCCATTTTTGGATGGCACCTTGCATGTGAACTTTGCTCAACCAATCGACATCATTAGAAGTCGCTTTGTGATAAGGCGATTTTGAAATAAGATCATTGATTTCTTCCTGCGTATAATTTTTTTCGACATCATGACCTTGAACTTTCATCCAAGTTTTAAAATGATGGTGAAAAACAATGTATTCTTCCCAAGAATCTCCAATTTCGTCCACAAAATCAACACGAACGTCTTTATCATTCGGATTCACTTTTCGTCTTCTTTTGTAGACTGGCAAAAACACGGGTTCGATTCCGGAAGTGGTCTGTGACAAGAGCGACGTGCTTCCTGTAGGTGCAATGGTAAGCAAAGCAATATTCCGGCGACCATATTTAGTCATCAGTTTATACAGTTCTGGATCTTCTTTTTTAAGTCGAAGTATAAAAGGATTTTTGGCTTCTTTTTTGGAATCGTAAACCTCAAAAGCGCCTCTTTCTTTCGCCATTTCCACCGACGAACGATAAGCTGACAATGCTAAAGTTTTGTGAATTTCAACCGAAAAGTCCGTTGCTTTTTGAGTTCCGTAAATAAGTCCCAAAGCTGCCAACATATCGCCTTCCGCCGTAATCCCCACGCCTGTTCTTCGGCCTTGCAAAGTTTTTTTTCGAATTTTAATCCAAAGATTTTTCTCGGTAGATTTTATCTCATCAGATTCTGGATCAGATTCAATTTTTTGAAGAATCGCATCAATTTTTTCCACTTCCAAATCAATAATATCATCCATCATACGCTGTGCATAAGCGGCGTGATTTTTAAAAAGTTCAAAATCGAATTTTGCTTTTTTAGTGAAAGGATTTTCTACATAAGAATAGAGATTAATCGCCAAAAGTCGGCATGAATCATAGGGACAAAGCGGAATTTCACCACAAGGATTGGTGGAAACCGTCTCAAATCCCAAATCCGAATAACAATCCGGAACCGATTCGCGTGTAATAGTATCCCAAAACAAAATTCCTGGTTCTGCAGATCTCCAAGCATTGTGTACAATTTTATCCCAAATATCTTTTGCCTGAACTTCTTTCGTAAATTTCGGTTTTTTACTGTGAATTGGATATTTTTGCGTGTATTGCGTATCATCTTTTACAGCTTTCATAAAGTCGTCATCGATACGTACAGAAATATTGGCGCCTGTAATTTTTCCTTGTTCAAGTTTAGCATCGATAAAATCCTGAACATCTGGATGATTGATAGAAACGGAAAGCATAAGTGCGCCCCGGCGCCCATCCTGCGCTACTTCTCGTGTAGAATTAGAATAACGCTCCATAAAAGGTACCAAACCCGTTGAAGTAAGCGCAGAGTTTTTGACAGCAGAACCTTTTGGACGGATATAAGACAAATCGTGTCCTACGCCGCCGCGCCTTTTCATCAGCTGAACTTGCTCTTCATCCACCTTCATAATACTGCCGTAAGAATCGCTGTTCGCGCCATTTCCAATGACAAAACAATTGGAAAGCGAAGCGATTTGAAAATGATTGCCAATTCCCGTCATCGGGCTGCCTTGCGGAATGATGTATTTGAAATTTTTGATTAGATTAAAAATCTCTTTTGCGGAAAGTGGATTTTCGTATTTGGCTTCCACCCGGGCAATTTCGTTTGCGATGCGCAAATGCATATCGTCTGGCGTTGTTTCGTATAAATTACCATCGGAATCTTTAAGCGCGTATTTGTTAACCCAAACTCTTGTTGCCAAATCGTCACCATTAAAGTAATCTAATGTTGCGGCATTTGCTTTTTCGTATGTAACTTTTTGTAATTTATTTTCTAAGACTAAACTCTCCATATTTGATTATTATTTA
Source organism: Soonwooa purpurea (assembly GCF_053891095.1). NCBI lineage: Bacteria > Pseudomonadati > Bacteroidota > Flavobacteriia > Flavobacteriales > Weeksellaceae > Soonwooa > Soonwooa purpurea. The sequence continues at coordinate 1,966 of NZ_JBSSMA010000004.1, read as the reverse complement.
ACAATATAAAGCTACAATAATAATTATAAATAACAAAAAGTTTACAAATAATAAAAACCAAATAATTGATTTACAACAATTTAAAATATTTCATAATAAGAAAAGTTTACAAATATTGAAATTAATCTATTTCTATAATATACTTTTTCTGTTAAGAAGTTATAAATTATCGAAATAATTACTGAAAAAAAATTAAAATTAAAAACTATAATGACAGTAGTAATTTTTCGTAACGATCCAAAATAATTTCTTTAGAAAACCGGGATTTTATACTGTTGATTATTAGTTGTGAGTCGTAATTTTCATCCAAAACTTCTCGGATTCGGTTTGCGAAAGCTTCATGATTTTCAATATCCGAAATTTCGCCATTAATTCCTTTTTGGATAATCTCATTAATTCCGCCAGGACAATTGTTGACTAAGGAAAAAATGCCGCAAGCACCCGCTTCCAAAAGTACATTTGGAAAACCTTCGTAGCGTGAAGAAAGCACGAACAAATCAGCAAATTTCAAATATTGATACGGATTTTCTTGTCGTCCATGAAAAATAACATGCTCTAATTCTAAATCCGATTTTATATCATTCAACACCTCTTTATCACAACCATCGCCTAAAATATGAAGTTGAATGTTTTGATTTTTTAAATGATAAAAAACTTTCAACAAATTGTCAAAACCCTTTCTGGAAGACAAATTTCCGATTGCCACGACATGTTTAAAATTTTCTGTAAAATCATTTGGTCGAGATGATTCTTCTAATTTTTGATGAATAAAATCGAAATCAACAGGATTGTTTATTTTCTCGATTTTACTTTGTTTAATTTTAAAATTAGAAATCAGATCCTGCCTCATATCATCACTTTGGCAAACGATTTTGTGATAGTTGTTGTAGAATTTATAGAAAAAACGAATCTCTTTTCTGGTCACATGTTGGGATACCACATTGGTCTCTCGCGCAATGAATTTGGTTTTTGGGAAAAGCTTGATAAACAAAGACAAATAGGCATTAACCTCGCCAAATCCGGAAAAAACAATATCGGGTTTTCTCTTTCTAATTTCTTTGAGAATTGGCTTTAAAGAATGGCGAATTCGCGGTGTTTTCAAGTCAATAACTTCGACATCATCACGCAGAAACTTCAAATAACCGCCTTCTTTGCGAAGCAACATGATTTTGGGTTCGAATTTTTCGCGTGGCAAATGGTTGGCAATCGTCATCACAATACGTTCTGCACCGCCTGTTTCCAAATCTGGAAGAATAAAAATTATCGATTTTCTTTTCATCCTTCCAAAGATAAAAAAATAAACGCTTTACTGATTTGTAAAGCGTTTATTTAATTTTTATATGTCCCGTCCTGAAATAGCGATACAAAAAAAATAATCGTTATTATGGAAGAAAGAAACAATTATGTCAAACGCACTCAGCGCGATTACAGTATGTCTTTTAAGTTGAACGTTGTAAAAGAAATCGAGTCTGGAGAACTCTCTACCACTGTTGCTTGCCGAAAATATGGCATCCAAGCTCGAAGCACAGTTGTGAGTTGGCTCAGAAAATTTGGTACCTTTGACTGGGAGAACCAAACGCCTTCTAATATGCCAAAGTCACCAGAACAAAAGATCATGGAGCTTGAAGCTCAAGTAAAGCTTTTGCAAAAGCAGAAGGCTTTCCTTGAGAAACAGGCTTATGTGGCTGATAAAAAAGCCATTATTTTCGATATGATGATTAACCTTGCCGAAGAGGAATATCAAATTGATATACGAAAAAACTCACCACCCGAACTATCGAATCTTTCCGAAAGGAACAAAAAGAAACCATAAGTTTCTCCTGTGAATTGTTCGGGGTGGACCGACAGGTTTATTATCGTCATTTGAAACGAAGAGCAAAGCGGCAACAAAATGCACAGCAGGTTGTGGATTGGGTAGCAGAGCTGCGAATGATTCATCCAAAAATGGGTGGAAAGAAACTGTATT